>CAZPWZ010000048.1:0-10285 GCA_964590675.1 uncultured Draconibacterium sp. | reverse complement strand
GATAATGCATTTCATTGGGTTGAAATCGTAGGGGTGGGGCAAATGGAGGAAAACAATGCCCTGGCCTTCAGTGGATATAACGCCGTACCTAATAACGATTTTATCCCTCCCTCTTTTTCATCCAGTGCAACAGTGAATGCCACGGCGATTTTTCCCGGCTATAGGTTTGACATTGATGCTGATAGCCTGAAATGGAGCGATTATAACGGGATTGATGTAAAGGGCAAGTGGGTTATGGTTTTTCGTTCCGATCCTGATCTTGATAATGCCGATAGCAAGTTCATCCCTTACAGTGATATCAGGAGCAAAGTACTTACCGCCAAAGATCAGGGAGCAGCGGGACTTTTGCTTGTAACACCCAAAGGTGTTGAAAAAGAGGATAAACTGATGCAGCTGGTTGTTGAGAACAATGAGGTTACTGCCGGCATTCCCATCATGAACATTACCCGTGATCTTGCTAATAAGATATTGAAAAAAAGCGGATTGTCCATCGATAGCCTGGAGCGTTCACTGGTGGCCGGCAAAACTCCGAAGAGCTTTACAACCGGTGAATCTGTAAATGCAACCGCTGATGTGGTTCAGAAGCGAGAACGAACCGCCAATGTCATGGCCGTGATCCAGGGTTCGGATCCGGTCTTAAAGGATGAATATCTTGTGGTTGGAGCACACTATGACCACCTTGGTTTTGGCGGGCAGGGATCGGGATCGCGCATGCCCGATACCAATGCCGTGCATAATGGAGCGGATGATAATGCCTCCGGAACAGCGATGGTTATGGCGCTTGCTTCTCACATGTCTGCTGAAAAAGGAAAATTGCAGAGAAGTATCATTTTTGTTGCCTTCAGTGCCGAGGAGATTGGATTACTGGGATCAAAGTATTTTGTGAATCACCCTCCGGTGGAGCTGAAGAAAATAAAGGCCATGTTCAATTTCGATATGGTTGGCCGCTTCGACAAGGAAAAAAATTCGATCTCGATCAGTGGCACAGGCACCTCGGTCGAAGCTGACACCATCCTGAAGCAACTGGAGCTGAAGTTATCCTTTGCGGTTGTTCATGCGCCTGATGGTTATGGCCCTTCCGACCATGCTGCGTTTTATGCTTCCAATATCCCGGTTTTTTATTTCAACACGGGGGTGCATACTGATTACCATACCCCGTTTGATGATGCAGATAAACTTGATTTTAATGCCCAGATGCAGATCGGTGAATTTGCTGCAGATGTAATCCTTGCAGTCGACAACCTTCCAAAAGCATTGACATTCAGGGAATCCGGGAAAAAAGAGGGTGCTGGACGAACGGGACGCCGGTTAAAGGTGACCCTGGGAATCATGCCCGATTTTGCCGGAACTGAAAAGAAGGGCCTCCGCATCGATGGTGTCACCAAAGATGGACCAGCTGATAAGGGCGGTATGAAAAAAGGGGACATCATTACCGGGATGAATGGCATGCCGGTGGGTAATATTTATGAATATATGTCCCGTCTTCAAAAGCTGAAACATGGGATGACAGTCAACGTTGAAATCATCCGCGAAGGCAAAAACCAGGTTCTCCTCATCCAACTCTGATAACGGACCATGATCGCACAATCATTCTTCACGGAGGCGTTCCTTCTGAAATTCGTCAAATTCAGCCTGGTCGGGTTTTCAGGCGTTTTTGTTGATTTTGGGATAACATTCTTCTGCAAGGAATTCCTTAAAATCCAGAAATATATTGCAAATTCCTTCGGTTTTATAGTAGCTGCAACCTCCAATTACTTCATGAACAGGGTCTGGACTTTTCACAGCACAAATCCAAACATCGTCCTGGAATTTACACGGTTTTTCATTATCGCCCTCATTGGATTGCTGATCAACTTATTGATAATATGGGCAATGAGCGGGAAATTCAAGGTCAATTTTTATGTTTCCAAATTGGTGGCCACCCTTGTTGTGACATTCTGGAACTTTCTTATCAATGCCTATTATACATTCATTTAGGATGTATTCCTCAGTTGTTGAAGATGCACTGTAAAGGGACAGGCTTCTTGTGATGACATTCCTCCGCTTGTAAACTTACTGGGTTTTTGTCATCGACGAAGGGATCACGATGATGAAATCAGCTTTGGCTGCATCCGTTTTTGATATGGTATCAATATTCTCCTGCTCGATGGAGGTGATGGTCAGTATTTTCAGTTCAAAACTTGTTTTCCGGATAGCCTGGTTCACATACCACACGATGCCCTGGTAACTGTCGCTGTGGTATGATCCGTTGAAATGCAGCATGGTCTTTTGCCCATAGGAACCATATTTCATAATGAAATGGGCCATGGTGGCATCCTTGATGGCCTGTGCCTTTCCCAGGTTGGCAGTTTGGTGAGCAGGCATGCTGCTCCCGACACTTTTCACAATATCTGCATAGCAGGCCAAAGTATCAACGTATTTTATCGGCAAGGGTGCGATCAGTCCACGTTCCATCGCATTGATGCTGTCGAGGCCCTCAAATCCCTTCAGGTTGACCAGGGCTGCAAACCGGCGTGGAATGTTGGTCGCAGCGACCTTGATCCCTTTTTCCCGCGCAAAATCAACAATAGGTGCATAATTGACTTTATAGGCAGGCCAGATCTTTGCCTCAGCCTCAAAATCCTTTTTACGGATTAATTTCGAAATGTATTCATTGAGCAGCAATTGATTATCCACCTCAAACATTTCTGCCCCGAGAATGAGGTTTTCCTTTTTCTCAGCGTACATATCCTTCGTCAATTCCAGTTCAAGCCAGTGACAAATAGGATTGTTGTGCATCTCCCCGAAGAAAATGATGTCGGACCCCTGCGCCGCCTTGAGGAGATCGGCATAATCAGCCGCACGGCCCTTGCCATTGTATATTTTATAAGCCGGTTTGTCACTCTTCATGGCCACCAATGGAAGAAAGAGGATTATCGCGAGGAAAATGCTGTATTTTTTCATGTATTTAGCGTGCTGATGTATTAATTTGATTATTGAATAGAAGAAATGATCCAAACCGGGATTATTTTTTTAATCCCTTTTCAATAAAGGCGAGAGGAAGTAGTGTCCCCATTCCTTCAATGATGTAAACTGGTCCCTTCTGGCCCCCAAGGATAAGCCGGATTTTATTATTGAATTTCATTTCATACTCCATGATGGCTTGCCGGCATATACCGCAGGGCGGCACCGGTTCAGAAACCTCGAAGGAATCTGCTGTTGCACTGATGGCGACAGCTTCCAGCGGAATATCAGGGCATCCTGATGCAGCCGCAAATACAGCCACCCTTTCTGCACAAAGGCCTGCAGGGAATGACATATTTTCCTGGTTGCTTCCTTTGAAGATCATACCGTTTGCAAGCCTGGCTGCGGCGCCCACATGGTAGTGAGAGTACGGAGCATACGACGTGTAAACAGCTTCCATGGCCTGCTCCAGGAGTTTTCTGTCGGCCATGACCAGGTCGTCTTTTGAATCAAATACCTGGTATTCAAAGGAACTGGTAACTGTTTTCATGGCGGGATAATTACTCATCAATGTCTTCGTCTTCATCGTCGGACCTGACCGGAATCTCAGGCTTTGGCTGCACATATTTACCGGAAAGAATGGCAGAAAACTTTTCAGGATCATTGATCGTTGCAATGGCAAGGTCCAGATCAGGATCCTGATTTAAGGCGGCTTCAATTTTACCCTTCTGGTAGTAATACCTGGTTACGATCTCCATTTTCAGTAACTCCTCTACCTGGTCCTTGTATTTTTTCAGGTCATCCTTTTTATCAGCCTCCATGCGCCCTTTCAAAAGGTCGTACTCCGTGCGCATCGCTTCGTAATAGTTCTCCCTGGTCGCCTCAGCCTTCAAGGCCTCGAGCGCCCTTTCACTTTTCGTGGTATAACTGTAATCCTTGTCCTTAATATATTCCATGAAACTTCCATAGATGGAATCGCTGATTTCGAATGCATTGGCCGGCTTAATTGAAGGATGCCCGCGGGCAAACGCCGTGGCAAAATCGAAAATGAGATATTTGCTGTAAAGCGCCAGGGCAAGACTGCTGAACCGGCGGGGTTTTGTGATCACATCCGGATTGATACCCCCTCCGTCATAGACAGTACGGCCATTTTTTGTTTTAAAAGCACGGATAAGGGAATCGGGAATTTTTCCAAATGTCCCGTCTTTCTTTTTATGGGCATAGTCGATGGCCTGAATGCACCGGCCGCTTGCTATATAATATTTGGCAACAGTGATCTTCATCTGTGCATTATAGGAAAGGGGCACCACATTTTGAACCAGCCCCTTGCCAAAAGTACGCTGACCGATAACGACAGCCCTGTCGAGATCCTGCAGCGATCCTGCCAGGATTTCACTCGCGGAAGCACTCGAACGATCCACCAGCACAACAACAGGGATGCTCAGGTCAACCGGAGGATTCATGGTCATGTGGGTCCTGTTTTTATCGGCCATTTTTCCTTTCGTACTCACTATCTCCTGTCCCCTTTCAACGAAAATGTTGGCAATATCTACTGCTTCGTTCAACAATCCTCCTCCGTTTCCGCGAACATCGATGATGATCCCCTTCAGTTCGTTGGTCTCCTTGAGTTTTAGAAATGCCTGGCGCATCTCTTTGGCGGCATTTTGAGTGAAGCCGGTAATCTTTATATATCCAATATGTTTGTCAACCATCCCGGCATAAGGGATATTGTCGATTTTTATGATCTCCCGCGTGATCGTCTTTTCAAATGGTTTGGTGTCACCTTCCCTCAGTACCAGAAGATTTACCGTTGTTCCTGATTGTCCTTTCAGAAATGAACTGACATCATCGTATGATTTTCCTTTAGCAACCTTTCCATTGATCTCCAGGATTTTATCTCCAGCCTTGAGGCCCGCTTTCTGTGCAGGTGAACCCTCATAGGGTTCGGAGATCACAACATAATCTCCCTGCTGATGGATCAGGGCGCCTATTCCGCCGTATTGCCCGGTGGTAATGAATTTGTAGTCTTCAACCTGCGATTCGGGGATGAAATTGGTATAGGGATCCAATGATTCAAGCATCGCATCTATCCCTGTCTGGGTGAGTTCACCTGGATTGATGTCATCAACATAATCCTGGCTCAATTCCTTAATGACATTGGAATAAATATCCAGGTTTTTCATGATCTCAAAGCCCTGCTGATTAGGCGCCTGTGCAACCGATAACCTGAAACTTAAAAATAACAACATGAATATGAATCCAATCTTCCCAAAAACCGTATAATCCGCTATCTCAACTTTCTTCATTTCTCCTTCTGAATTATTGTAAATCGTCATTTTTATTTGTCACTTGTCACTTGTCATTTGTCACTTGTCATTTGTCAGGGTACTTCATCAATCCCGCTCCCTCCCCAAGGATGGCACCTGCCTAGCCTTTTCAGCGCAAGCCACCCCCCGCGGAAAGGTCCGTATCTCCTGATTGCCTCAATCCCGTAAACCGAACAACTAGGTGTGTAACGGCAGGAAGGCATAAGATAGGGTGAAATAGCTCCCTGGTAAAAACGAATCAGCAAAATGAAAAAACTACCCAGTAACTTTTTCATTCTCTTCATTTAAACGTTGTAAAAGTAAGATTATTTTTCCTTGGATGAGGTCATAAGGCACTATTTCTTTGGCAGTGTAGGTGATGCAAAATACCATTTGCTGTCCTTTCACGTCAAGGGGATCATATAACAAATGCTTGCTGGTCCGGTAGGCCTCCCGGATGCGCCTGCGGATAAGGTTCCGGTCAACTGCTTTTCTGAAATTGTATTTCGGCACGCTTATGAGTACCTGGGCCGGAGATGTCGTATCCAGTGATGTCACCATCCAGGTAATCCGGAAAGGTTTAAGATGAAAGGTTGAACCCGCGGAAAATAACCGGCTGATCATACGACGACTGCTGAGTCGCTCATCTTTGGTAAATGTCTGCCTCATTGTTCGCCCTGGTATCCCTGGTCAAAATCAATAAAAACTGTAAAATGATGCCGGCAAGGACGGATTATTTCTTTTTGGATTCGCTGTGCAGGAACAGGTCGATGGCCATAGTCATGGAGGGTGCTGCCAGTGTTGGAGCCTCTATGTTGAGAGTCAGCCCTGCATCCTGTATTGCTTTGTGCGTTGTTCCGCCAAAAGCTCCAATGGCCGTTTCACCCTGAACAAAATCAGGATAGTTCTTTAAGAGTGATTTTATCCCGGATGGGCTGAAAAAGACAAGTAAATCGAAATTCCGGATATCCAGGTCGGAGAGATCACTGGCCAATGTGCGGTAAATAATAGCCTTTTTATAAATGATTTTATTCTCCTCAAGCATCTTTGGAATTTCCTGTTTATGGATATCCGAACATGGCAGAAGAAATTTCTCTGTCTTGTGCTTCTTGATCAACTCGATCAGGTTCGCGGAACTTTCCTTGCTGTGGAAGATTTTACGCTTTCTGAACTGAACATATTTTTGAAGGTAGTAGGCCGTTGATTCAGAAATACTAAAATACTTCATGGTCTCAGGGACCTCCACACGCATTTCCTTGCACATCCGGAAATAATGGTCCACTGCATTTCGGGAGGTAAAAATGACAGCCGTGTAATCCAGTATGTTTACCCTGTCTTTGCGAAAGTCCTTTGCCGGGATTCCTTCAATTCTAAAAAATTTCCGAAAAGTAATATTAACATTATATTTCCGTGCAATTTCGCCATAGGGTGATTTTTCAAAATCAAGTGGCTGAGGCTGCGAAACGAGAATATTCTTTACTTTCAAGGGCTTGGGGTATTTGAGTTCAACATCCCGAAATCCTTAGCCCCCTGCGGAATTCGCTTGATTTAGCAATAATTTTATAATAACCAGCAGGGGTAAAATTTCGAGGCTGCAAAGATACACAAATAAAAATAAGTACGAAAACTTCCTTAAAGATATTCCGATAAAAAACCCTCTCACAAACCTAAATACAAGGAGTACCGATATGATTATAAGAATTATATACAATATAATAATGGATTTTAAATAGAGTACAAGGATGAGGCCGACCAACAGGACCGGGCCTGAAAACATGTCAAAAATGAGCATGTTGAGGAGGTAGAAATAGGTCGTTTCCCTGGTTTTGAAAATGACCCCCAGCAACTGGATCAGCGCGCCTTTGACAGATTGGAAAATAATGACGGCCATAACGATAGCCCCGAATAAAACCGACTGGCTGGTATTATGAAAGGTAAGTCCAAGGATTTGTTGATTGACCTCGTATAACAGTAAAGAAGTGACCAATACAAATACAATACCCATGGCAAGTGACATCCGCTCGCTGAATAGGTTCCCCTCCCGTGATAGCTGGTTGAGAAATCGCTGGGAGAAAGGCGCCAGGAAAAGCTGTTGCATTCGTTTGTGGTAAAAAACCCGGGCCCATGTCAGCAGGATGACACAGAATATCAGGATCCCCAGTATCCAGTCCGGCTGGTAAGGCCGGGCCTCCCTGATCTGAAAGTTTTCAGGCTGTAAACGGCTGGAACTGAAAATCGACTCCCGGAGGACCTTTTCGGGCATAACCATGCACTGAAAGTTTAGTGTCGTATCAACCGCGTAGTGTATCCTGTTCATTTTGAATTCAGTTGTCTGGACACTGCAAGCGGAAAAAATCCCAGAGTTTATCTTTCGGCGGGTCGGCCATAACCTTGATTTGTTCTTTTTTAACCGGGTGGATAAAGGCGATGGACCGTGCGTGCAGGTGGATGAATCCACCGGGGTTCGACCTTGGGTATCCGTATTTCAGGTCCCCCTTGATGGGGCAGCCCATCGCGGCGAGCTGTGACCTGATCTGGTGATGGCGGCCGGTAAGTAGTTGAACTGATAAAAGAAAGTAAATGTCGCTTTGTCCGATCACCTTGTATATCAATTCGGCTTTTTGTGATCCGGCAACAGCCTTAGCATGCACGGTGGATTTGTTTTTCTCCTCGTTGCGCGTAACATAGCCAACGAGATGATCCTCCGTTTTGGGAGGTTTATTTTTAACGATGGCCCAATAGGTTTTATGCATTTCACCGTCCCGCAGCATAACGTTAAGCCGTGACAAGGCCTTGGATGTACGGGCAAATACAACTGCACCGCTAACGGGGCGGTCGAGCCGGTGGACTACGCCCAGGAACACATCACCCGGCTTGTGGTACTTCTCCTTGAGGTATGCCTTGAGAATATCACTCAGGGGTGTATCACCAGTCTTATCCCCCTGAACAATATCGGAAGGTCGCTTGTTTAATATAATGAGGTGATTGTCTTCGTATAAAATGTCCTGATCAATACTGTTCTTTCTCATTGGGGAAATCAATGGTTTTCACATCATGGATGTATGTGTTTACAGCGCCACGGATCTCTTCGGAAAGATTATGGTACCGCCGGAGAAAACGGGGTGAGAATTCCATGGTGATGCCCAGCATGTCGTGTAATACCAGCACCTGACCGTCAACATATTTCCCGGCACCTATCCCGATGATGGGAATTTTTAATGCCTCGGTGACTGTCCCGCCCAGTTTGGCAGGTATCTTCTCAAGAACAATGGCAAAACACCCGGCCTTCTCAAGCAGATGTGCATCTTCCAGCAGTTTGGCCGCCTCTTCCTCACTGGTCGCCCGAACAACGTATGTCCCGAATTTATGGATCGATTGCGGCGTAAGGCCAAGATGGCCCATGACCGGAATACCGGCGGATAAAATACGGTCTACCGACTCGATGATCTCTTTGCCGCCCTCCAGTTTTACAGCGTCGGCGCCGGCCTCTTTCATAATACGGATGGCTGAATTGAGCGCCTCTTTTGAATTTCCCTGGTAAGTTCCAAATGGCAGGTCAACGACCACGAGTGCCCGTTTGACAGCCCTTACCACGGAAGCCCCGTGATAAATCATTTCTTTCAGTGTGATGGGCAGGGTAGAGGTATGCCCCGCCATGACATTTGAGGCAGAATCACCAACAAGGATCACATCAATGCCCGTCATATCAAGTATTCGCGCAAACGAATAATCATAGGCGGTGAGCATGGCTATTTTTTCACCCTTGTTTTTCATTTCCTGGATCACGTGGGTGGTGACTTTGGTCACATTCCTGAATGATATGGCTGAAGACATATTATATAATTGAATAGCAAAACTACAATAATTTTATGTACTTTTGCCAAATATCAAAAATCGACCCGCATGCGCTTTCATCGTATCATGCCTCTGCTGCTGCTGCTTATTCCTGCCCTGTTTTCATGCAATAAGGAGTTGAATGTAAATGCCGACTGGAAAGACATAACTGTTGTTTATGGTCTTCTGGATCAAACGGATGACACAACCTTTATCAAAATTACCAAAGCTTTTTTAGGCGAAGGAGATGCCCTGGTTTTTTCAAAGGAGGCTGATTCCAGCAACTATCCTGACAAGCTGGAGGTGCGTTTGGATGAATACGCGGATACTGTATTGATTCAATCTTTTGCCTGCGATACAGTTACACTTCACAATAAGGAAAAAGGAGATTCGGTTTTTTATTACCCCGACCAGCTGATGTATTACACAACGGCGAAACTGGATCAGAAATTTACATATAAACTTTTCATCAGGAATAAGAACACAGGGAAGGTGATCTCAACGCAAACAAGCCTGGTAAATGACTTTACTATAATAAAGCCACAGGCCATTGCAAGTTTCCCGGCGGGTAAAATGTTTGAAGTAAACTGGACACCTGCAAAAAAGGGGAAACGCTACCAGTTGCTGATAAAATTTTTTTACACGGAGACCCTGATTTCATCACCTTCAAACACGCAGATGAAATCGATCGACTGGATCGTGTTTAATAATGTAAAGTCTATAGATGATGAAAGCACCTATCCGTTTGACCTCTATTTCCCGGGAGATGCTTTTTACTCTTTTGTGGGCTCCAAGATTGACACCAGTTCTCTTGTTACCAGGGTCGCACACCATTGTTACTTCATTTTTACGGTAGCCGCCTCCGAACTCAACACTTACATGGAAGTGACGGAACCCTCCCTTTCACTCGTTCAGGAAAAACCTGCCTACACGAATGTCGTAAACGGGATCGGACTCTTCTCATCCCGCTATGTGAAATCATCCGACTCCCTGGATATCAGCCAGCTCACCAAGAATGAACTGAAAGTAAACCCCAATACCCAAAACCGGGGATTCTGATATTTCGTTCATTACAACCTCCTGTCTTTTTGTCACACTGCTGTCAGAAAATTGTTTTGGCACAATGATTGACCATTTCCCGTCAAATTCTGATGAAATTATTTATTTGAAAGGAGATTTTTAATATGGCTAAAATTATTGGT
>CAZPWZ010000047.1:0-10543 GCA_964590675.1 uncultured Draconibacterium sp. | reverse complement strand
CGACACCAGACTGCCTGCGGCGGTAGCGACCGTTGCCCACAGCAGCGCGCGTCCATAGCTTGCCGTTGCGCTGCCGTAGAGAGTAGCAGTTCCCTTGAAGTTGTCATTGGCCCCGTTGCTATAGGCAAGCCAGAAGACTGCAACGATGAGAATCGTCATTGTGCCGGGACCCACTGCTTATCCGCCTCCTGGTGGTTCGTAACTCCTAATCGAGCAGGTTCAGCATGTCGAGTACAAGTGATCGAAGGCGCTGTCTCTGATGAAAGTCGACTCGGATCAATTGTCGGATCTGCCGAAGGCTAGTCTCCTCTTAATGAAATCGAGCGCGGGGGAAGATTATTCCGAGGGAACCGGCGCTTCGTGAGAGAAACTCTCATTCGTGGCGTATTGCGGGGTTGCCGTTACGATGAGCCATCGGCGCTCTCCGTCTTCCCGGATGATTTCCAGCTCATACATGCTTTTATGTCCTTCACTGCGGAGCGCTGTCTGTTTGCGGATTTCTTCAACTGCGCCCTCATCAAGAAAGGAAAGCAGGTTTTTCCCGATCAGTTTTTCGGACGGCAACCCAAAGATTTCACAAGCGGCTGGATTGGCATAGATGAACGTTTCATCAGCATCCACAACGCCCAAGCCCTCCCCGGTATTTTCAACCAGGTCGCGGTATCTTTCTTCACTTTCTTTCAGGGCTTGCTCTTTTTCTTTGATTTCGCTGATGTCGCGGGCAATGATCAAAAATAACTTTTCTCCGGCAATATCCATGGGGGTGCCGCTTATCTGGGCCGGGATCAGGGTCCCATCCTTGTGTTTCAGGAGGATCTCCTTCATGGAAAATGATTCCGGCCCGGTAATTTCACGCCAGCAAGTGGCATTTTGATCCTCTGTTGTTTCGCCTACTATTTCATTTCCATGGAGTCCAAGTATTTCATTTTTTTGATAGCCCAGCATGGCCATGCATGCCCGGTTGGCATCCAGGATGATGCAGGACGGCGGTTTGACAATAAGGATCGCATCATTGGCAAATTCAAACAGGGTGTGATATTTTAATTCACTTCGCTGTATGGATTGATCGAATTTGTTTAAACGGACCTCTATGCTTTTTTTGAGTTGTAAAAAATCGATGGGCTTGGTAATATAGTCGTCGGCTCCCATTTGCATGCCAAATCTGATATCCTCCTTTTCGGCCTTGGCAGTCATGAATATAAATGGAATCTGAGCTGTCGACATGGTTGACTGCAGTCTCAGGTAGACTTCATAACCGTCGACCCCGGGCATATATATATCACAAAGGATCAGGTCCGGGTTGTTTTTCATGGCCATTTCAATGCCTTTTAAGCCATCTGTGGCCTTCAGCACTTCAAACCCCTCTTCACGCAGGAACTCCGATGCTGTTTCCAGCAGGATGCGGTCATCTTCAATGATCAGCAGCTTCTTCATACTACAGGAAGTTAATGCAAATTTCGGGGCAAAGTAACCGTTACAACAGTTCCCTCGCCCAGTTTACTTTCAATTTCGACAGTGCCTCTGTGCAGGTCAATACATCTTTTTACAATGGATAATCCGAGCCCGGTGCCGGGAAATTGCAACACATTCTGCCCCCGGTGAAATGGTTCAAATATGGCAGAGATATCCTGCCTGGGGATACCGATTCCTTCATCCGCAATCCGGAGCCTGATATTCTGATCGGGGGTCTCGGTTACCGTGACAGTAATGTTGGCGGCGTTTGCTGTGAATTTCAAGGCGTTGGAAAGGAGGTTAGATAAAATGTACCTTACCATGTCCTTGTCAAGATTAACCTGGTGATCTGTGAGGTTTATCCGGATAGTCACTTTAGGCTCAGGAGTATGCATGCCGGTGGTTTCTTTCACCAATTCATCCAGGTAAACCGACAGGTCGAATTGAACAGGATTCAACTGGAATTTACCTTCTTCGTCCCTTGCTACCACCGACAGGTCATTTAACAGTGAACTCATCTGTTTCACTGCCTGCTGAATCCGGTTGAATGCCGGGGCTTTTTTATCAGCACTCCACTTCTCATCATAGAGTTCGAGAATCTGTATATTCGACAGGATCGCAGAAAGGGGCGTTCTGAATTCATGTGATACCGTAGTAAGAAAATGAGATTTTAGCCGGTTCAGTTCGCCCTCTTTTTCGAGCAGACGATGCAATGCCATTTCTGCCTCTTTCCTGGTGGTGATGTTACGCACTACGACCAGGTAATCGCCCATGCTGGTCAGGGAGATGGTAGTTTCAAAATGCTTTAAAAGGTCTTTCTGCAATTGCCTGGTAAAGGTAAAGCTTTGCGAATGACCTGTTTTATTAACCTCTACGATGGCCTGGTGTAAAAGTGAAGATAATCCGGCTGGAAGGATTTCTTCAAAGCTGCGTCCGATCATCTGACCCGGATCAAATGGAAAGTCGCCGCGGTTCTTGATCTGGCAATCGCTGATGATGCCGAAAAGGTTGATTCTGAAAAGATGATCCGGAATGGCAGAAAGGATGGCTTGATTTTTCGATTCTGCATCAGCTAATGACGCAAGTGCTTCATCCTTTTCATTTATGATGCCGGCCAACTCCTTTTTTTGTTCAAAGAACCGGTCGATCATCATCGCAATCTGCCCGAACTCATTCTTTTGGGATGCGATCGGTTTGATCAGTTCCGAATCTTCCATTGCCAGGCTCTGCGTTATTTTTTTCATCGGGTAATTCAGCCAGCGGTAAAGTGCGATCGAAACACCAATCAACAGCATCAATGCAAAGAAAAGGTAAAAAAGACTGGTCATGTTGGTGATGGCGAGGTAGGATTTCAGCAGTGGCTGGTTTCGCAGGAATTCGAGTAATCCTATGGGTGTGCCATCCCATGACCGCAGCAGGATGTTGGTCTTTATCTGCCCCTCATCAGCTGCTTTCCTGGCAGATGAAGGCACGGGCATCAGGAAGACGATGGAGCCTGACAGGTCTTCTAAATTATGCAGGGCGGCCTCATCCATGGTTCTGCATAAAATCAAATAACCAAAGGATGGTCTGGAAGCCCCTGTGTCGGCGGTCGGACGAATTGAAGCTGCGCTAAATTCAAAAAAGCGGTCTGCAAAACGGTGAAAGAAATATCCGGATCTCTGCCGGTCGATAAAATTAAACAGTGAATCGGTAAAGAGTGAATTGTGACCGGTCCCGGGAGGCAATTCTGTTAAGGAATATATAAGTTGTTTACTCCTGTTAAAGATCCATATGCCGCTCAGTTGATGATTTGCAGGCACAGTTGACAGGTTACTCCTGCTCCATGTACTGTCGCGGGTGAAGGTAAATTCGACCATATTATCCCAGGTTGAATAGTCCTTTACGAGGTTAAGCATCGTTTTTTCATTGAGCAACATGGCTGTCCGAATGCTTGCTTCCTGCTCATTCTGATAGGATTGCCTCAGCAGATGGTCACGTTTTGATTTAATTACGAGGAAAATAATATAGGAAACAAGAATGCACATGGCAGTAGTGACCAGGCTCAGGATTATCTTTTTTCGGATCGTCATACGTTAAATAAGATAGTCAAAGATCAAGTTAATTTCATTATTAACCTAATATAAGGATAAAAATTCCTGGTACGCTGCTACATCCTATTCTTTGTTTTTTGTGTCGATGATGATCGTCACGGGACCGTCGTTAACAAGGGCTACCTTCATCATGGCGCCGAAAACACCGGTTTGTATTTTTTTCCCCAACAGCATTTCAAGTTGTTTCACGAAACTTTCATATAATGGAACAGCGGTTTCGGGTTTTGCAGCCCGGATATAGGATGGCCGATTTCCCTTTTTCGTGCTGGCATGCAGGGTGAACTGACTTACAAGCAGGATATCGCCGCCGGAGTCCAAAACGGAACAATTCATAATGCCGGTTCCGTCGTTGAATATTCTCAGGTTGGCCAGTTTGGCCGTTAGCCAGGAAACATCCTCCTGGTTATCGTTTGTTTCGATGCCAAGGAGGACAAGCAAGCCGGATCCAATTTTCCCGGTTACTCCTGTTTCCATGGCAACTGAGGCATTTGACACACGCTGAATGACTGCTCTCATATCTTTTTTTTGGTTGATTGTCAGGGGTTCCTGATCAAAAGTATGAATATTCCCGTTTCCCCTGCTGAAAATTGCACAAAGTTTTCTTTTAACTTTTGAGTTTTATTGTAGTTTTGCAACACACAAGCCAGAAATGACCAAGTTAAGCGTTAATATCAATAAAATCGCGACCTTGCGCAATGCCCGGGGAGGTGATCTCCCCAATGTGTTGAAAGCCGCACTGGATTGCGAAAGATTCGGTGCCCAGGGTATCACGGTTCATCCCCGGCCCGATGAGCGGCACATAAGGTACAAGGACGTACTTGACCTGAAGCCTTTGTTAACCACCGAATTCAACATTGAGGGCTATCCCTCGCGTGCATTCATCGATCTTGTATTGAGCGTATTGCCCGCCCAGGTTACCCTGGTACCTGATCCGCCGGGCGTGTTAACATCCAACGCCGGATGGGATACATTGAAGCACGCATCATTTTTAACTGAGGTGATTGCTGAATTTCATCATCAGGGGATCCGCACTTCCATTTTCATCGAGACGGATGCGGAGATGATCCGGAATGCTGCAAAAACAGGGACAGACAGGATAGAACTTTACACCGAGTCCTATGCACGTAATTATTCAATTGACCGCGAAGATGCGATCAAGCCCTTCATCGCAGCAGCATCCGTTGCCATGGAGTCGGAGTTGGGCATCAATGCGGGCCATGACCTGAACCTGGAAAACCTGAGATATTTTGCAGAAAACATTCCCGGGTTACTGGAAGTCTCAATCGGGCATGCCCTGATTTGCGATGCACTCTATTTCGGCCTTGAGAATTCGGTTCAGCTCTACAGACGACAATTACAATGATTCGCACGAAATACGGGGTTACAGCGCAAAACTTTATGAAAATCATCTGTGTTATCGGATTGGTGATTATCTCATTTCATGGCCTTGCCGGCGGAGAGCCTGGAAGCCTTGAGCAGAAGGCTGCTGCTATTCACAAATCGGTAGTCACGATTGATTCGCATACGGATACGCCATTGCGTATGATCCAAAAGGAATTGGACTTATCGGCAAGGCATGATGCACGCAAGGAATATTCGAAGGTCGATTTTCCCAGGATGAAGGATGGAGGGCTTGACGCCGTTTTTTTTGCCGCATTCGTCTCGCAGGGTCCGCGCGATCCCGAAAACTATGAAAGGATCAGGCTGCGCACATTGATGCTTCTCGATACCATAGAAGCCGCTGTAAGCCGCAATCTCCATCTTGCTGAAATAGCTGTTTCACCCGATGATGCCATCCGGTTGAAAAAAATGGATAAAAGGGCCGTTTTCATTGGAGTAGAAAATGGTTATGCGATAGGGAAGGATCTTTCGCTGATCAGCACCTATTATCTGCGGGGCAACCGTTATATTACACTCTGTCATACAAAAAACAATGATATTTGCGATTCTTCCACCGACACGGCCGAGCATAACGGGCTGAGTGCATTCGGACACGAAGTGGTCAGGGAAATGAACCATGTTGGCGTGATGATTGATGTTTCACATATCTCGGACAAGGCACTGAAGGACGTGTTATCGGCCTCGCAAGCACCGGTTATTGCATCGCATTCGTGTGCCAGGGCATTGTGTGACAATCCGCGGAACCTGACCGATGAATTGCTCAAAGCCGTTGCAAAGAATGGCGGTGTCATCCAGATGTGCATCCTGAGTGATTATGTAAAAACACCGGATCCTAATCCGCCGCGTGATTCGGCACGGACAGCCGTCAGGAAAAAATTCCGCGATTTCGAAGGGTTGAGTGATTCCGAAATGAAGGCTGCCCGTAAGGAGTGGAATGCCATCAATGATCAGTTCCCGCAAAAACTGGCAACGGTTAGCGATGTGGTTGATCACATCGATCATATTGTAGCTGTCGCAGGAATCAATCATGTGGGGATCGGGACCGATTTCGATGGCGGAGGTGGTGTTGCCGGCTGTTTCGATGTCAGTGAAATGGGTAATATCACCCTTGAACTGGTGCGACGTGGTTATTCAAAAGGTGAGATCCGTAAAATCTGGGGCGGAAACCTCATGCGGGTGATGAACAAAACTGATCTGGTGGCCCGGAGATATAAGCAAAGTTGCCAGTGTAACTGATAACATTACGTTCTATGGTAATAAAGGTTTTTGTAAGCCTGATTCCCGTGTTTCTTTTCCTGATCATGCTATTGTACCTTGACAGTCTCAAACTGGTCAGTAAAATGCTGCTTTCCCTTTGCCTTGCATGGGGCCTGATAAGTGCGGGGCTGAGTTTCTACCTGAATACCTTCCTGATCGGTAGCCTGGATGTGAGTTTTGAATCCTATTCCGGTTTTATTGCTCCGGTCGTTGAAGAGTTCCTGAAATGCGGCATGCTTTGGCTCCTTGTTAAAAAGAACAAGATAGGATTCATGATTGACGGGGCGATCTATGGCTTTTCAATCGGAGCAGCCTTTTCTTTTGCTGAAAATATTTTTTACCTGACTCACTTTGCCGGGGACAGCAGTAACCTGATGATCTGGATTACCCGCGGATTCGGGACTGCAGTCATGCACGGCGGAACAACGGCGATATTCGGGATTTTGTGCATGAGTGCCCTGAACAGGCAGTCGAACCTGTTGATTTCAACCCTGGCAGGATTGGTTGCGGCCATTCTGATTCATGGGATTTTCAACCTGTTCCTGGTCTCTCCCCTGATATCCACTTTGATAATCATTGTAATGGTTCCGATTACCATCATCCTGATATTCAGTTCAAGTGAAAAATCGATCCGGAATTGGCTTGAACTGGAGTTTGATTCGGAGGTGAGCATGCTCCGGATGATCCGGAAGGGTCAATTCTCACAGACTAAAACCGGCAGATTTCTGATTTCACTGAAGGCACATTTCCCGGGCGAAGTTGTGCTGGACTTGTACTGCTTTATCAGCCTGTACCTCGAACTGTCGATGAAAGCCAAAAGCCTGATGATGCTGAGGGAGAATGACCTGGTGATTCCATCAGATCCAGGGTTGAACGACAAACTGTTGGAACTGAAGGCCCTTAAGAAAAGCATTGGTCGCGGAGGATACCTTGCCATTGCCCCGGTATTGCGCATGAACAGGAAAGATCTCTGGAAACTTTACATGCTCGAAAAAGCCTGATCCACCCTGCCGGGGTTTACCTCCCAGGCAGGGTATCAGATATTCAATTTTTTTTTATACCTTTCACCAACTTTTAATTCTTTTCCCGTATTTATGACAACGAAGGACGATAACGAGCTAGTTTACGAAGTGATTCACGGCAGCATTTCTTCCTTCGAGGTACTGATCGACAGGTACCAGAAAACGATCTTTAACATGATGTACCGTATGGCAGGCGATTTTGAAACCGCCAAAGATCTCACCCAGGATGTGTTTGTTAAAGCATTTGAAAAATTGGGTGGGTTCGATTTCAAGTTCCGCTTTTTTAGCTGGATTTACCGCATAGCGGTGAATGAAGCGATCAACTGGAACAGGAAGAAGATGCCAACAGACCGTATCGAAATGATTGATCCGCTGTTGGCAGATATGCCGGCTTCAAACGAGAAAGAGCAGCGATGCAATCTGCTTCATGCTGAATTGCGAAATCTGGATGCGGATTACAGGGTTTTGGTGTTGTTGAAGTATTATTGTGGACTATCGTATGATGAAATTGCAGATACAACGCATATCCCGGTTAAAAAGGTTCGTTCCAGGTTGTTTATCGCCAGGGAACAATTAAGAAAAGGATTAGTTGCACATGGATTTTTTGAAAATGACTGACGAGAAAATCATAGAACAGATACACAGAAAGCTTGATGGGGAGCTGACCAGTGCCGACCAACTTGAACTGGAGAATTTACTTGCCGGTCATCCTGCCATGGCAAGACTGGCAAAAGAGTTGGAATTGATTAAATTACAAATGCAAGAATCGCAAAATGACTTACCTGACATTGATTTTAAAAAGGAGATTTTAAACCGGATTAATATGGAAACTTACAAGCAACCACCCAGCAAAGAAACAATATTAGTTGTAAGAAGTTTTTGGTCACGGCCGGTGGTCCGGTTTGGGCTTGCTTTCGTTTTAGGAGTTTTCACCGGGTTTCTGATGTTCAGTTTCCTGAAGGCCGATTTAACAAGTGCCGGTAGCGGGACAGATGAGATGAAGGGAACCATGTATAATCCCAGCTCATTTGATCATATGAAGACTGCCGATGTTCTGCAATATGAAAGCCCCCTGGCCAAAGCAATCTGCAATGTCCGTTATTCTTCGCAGATCGTAGAGGTGAGGGTGGATCTATCTTCCCTTTATCCTGTGAAATCGACACTCGAATTCGATTATAACAATTTCAGAGTGCTGAATGTTCAGAATCTGAGTGTGAATGATCAATCGACAGCCATGGCCGCTGCAAACTTCATCCAGATCAATAATGTCGGTGACAATAAATATGTCATACAGCTATTAAATAAAAACAGTTTGCCACACAATATTGATTTCAAAATCTATCAGAACGATTCGCCAATCTATCAGAATTCGGTGCAGGTTAACAAGGAATAAAAACAACAATAAAATATAAGCCATGAAAAAGCAAGTTAAAATAGTCATCAGCCTGGTTTTATTGACCGCCATTCTGATAATCGGAGTTTCTCTGTTCTTTCCCGCAGTTTTCAAGGGAATCACCTCAGGAACTTTTGGCAAGGCCGATAAATACCATAAAAGCCAGATGACGGAGGCGGATGTAAAACTAAGGAGTGAATTAGCCTCTGATACAGCCAAGTTAAGGAGCATGATCCAGGGATTGATCTATTTTTCCCTGTTCACACAGGATCTGAGTCATAAAATCGATTCATGCGTGACCACTTTTCAGAATCATGGAATTTGCAGCCAGGAGGGCGGCTGCGCCAAGGTTGTCATTCTGCAGGATTATTCCGATTTTATTAAAAACAATAACAAAACACTCGGAACAACCATCAGCATGCTGACCGGAATGTATTTAAAGGATCAGTCGGATGAATCGGCCGACGTTGAGAAAAACCTGCGCGACTTCGGTAACTACGTGTACAACCTGAATGAGAAGGATTCCATCCTTGAGCAGGCATTGCGGAGTATGGATAACTATATGCTGACCAATAAAACGCTGAAAGCGCGTAAAAAGGAGCTGGCAAACCTTAAATCCATCCGTGATCAATTGCTGCTGGGCAGTATTCAGCTATCGGGCATGTTACAGGACAAGCCCCTCTCAGCCGCATTATGTTCCTATGCGATATCATCCCAGGAAAGCTTAAATTTTTACAACGGACAGGCGCAACTAGGTAACGCCGCAGTGTTGAGTCAGCAGCAAATTTCCAATCAAATCTCGAATCAAAATCAACTCGAACGAATCCTGATAAACAACCAGGTATCGGTCGGCTCAGCCGAGCAGCTTCAGGACATCATACAGTCCCAGCAACTTAGCGCAATAAACTCAAAAGCCGATGACCTGGGATCGAATCTGGTTGGCAATGTCATTCTATACGATAAGGATTCCTATCAATTTATTGTATCAAACATCTCCACCCTTGGCAGTGTATTGTCTGCTGCCCAGATGGATGCCCTCGTACTGGGATCTCAGAATCTGGGTGTTGTTGTATGTTTTTCGGAACAGGGATTGCAACTGGTGGCATCGAGCTATGACCTGAGCAATGCGGTTCAAGCGCAGGCGCTTGGTTCAGCGTTAAGCAATGCCCAATTGAACAGTCTTTTAAATTCGCAGGAGGGGCTTGGATCCTTCTCTTACGGATCACAATTCATTGGCTTTGTCGAGAGTTTAAATAGTCAAAGTCTTGGCATTGTTATTCCGCAATGATACTAAGATGCTGAAGGTGATGGATGACATTTTATTGGTCAAAATATAGCTTATGATAAAGACTTTATTTAAAATTGCAGGACTCTTCGGGGTCCTGTTTTTGTATTCCAACACCCACCTCTATTCCCAGCGCCGGGCTAAGATCCAGCAATTTCAGACTTCGAACGTCAAGTTGGTTTTTCTTGATAAAAACACCTCCTACCTTGTGCCTCACACTGTCCGGTCATTTGAGAATGCACTCGCTTTTCATGAAAATTTCTGGGATTACGATCCTACCTGTGCGACGAATATTCTATTTAACGACTTCGGGGATGTAGGCAATGGCGGAACCATGGTCATTCCATGGAATTTTCTGAATATCGGCATTTCACCTTTCGATTACACCTTCTCGGTGGTGCCTTCCAATGAACGGATGCAGTGGTTGATGAGTCATGAACTTACGCACCAGGTGATGTGCGACAAGGCATCAAAACCGGACCTTGTCATCCAAAAAATATTCGGTGGAAAGGTAATGCCCGACAACAAAGATCCGTTGTCCCTGGCATACAGTTATTTTACGACACCACGCTGGTATTCGCCCCGGTGGTACCATGAAGGGATCGCTGTGTTTATGGAGACCTGGATGAGCGGCGGGGTT
>CAZPWZ010000046.1:0-10604 GCA_964590675.1 uncultured Draconibacterium sp. | reverse complement strand
TAGACCATACCTTCTGATCTGTGAGATCAAAGAGCAGGATGCCATCGCGATATTCTGACATGAGGGCTTTAAATTCAGGATATTTCTGTTCCAGCATTGAATTTTCAAATTTCATCAGGCTTTCATCCATGAATTCGGAGTACTTTTTATCCACGTAAGACTTTATGTTCATCTTATCCTGCTTGCGCTGGGTTTTGGCTAAATAGGCTGCAAAATCACTCTGGCGGAAGGTCATATTTCCGATCTTGAAGATCATCTGGTTTAAATCTTTCGCCTGAGATTCCTTCCATTTCGCCAAGAAAATACTGTCGGTAACTACCTGGTAGAAAGCTTTAAGCGCATCCTGGCTCTCAGTTACACCATATTCAGCCCGAATCCGGGCGAGAACGACCTGGCGTGACTGCTCGCCACGGTTATCTTTCATGACTTTCTGTTTCAGTTCGGCTTTTTCCTCTTCAAACGGTTTGCGGCTTTTCTTTTCAATCAGCTTAACGATGTGCCATCCGTATGGGGTCAGGATGGGCTTGGTATATTCGCCAGCTTCTTTCAGAGGGTATATTGCATCAATAAACTCAGGGACCATCCGGTTAACGCCGAAGGCCGGGAGTACGCCGCCTTTTGCTGCGGAACCTTTGTCGTCGGAGAATACTTTCACGAGATCTTCGAACGCACTGCCCCCAGTGAGGAGTGAATACACCGAATCTATTCGCTTTTGAACACGCGCAGAGTCCATGGCTGTCGCATTTTTTGGTATTCCCAGAAAAATATGGGCGACAGTCACTTTACCCAGGGCCGGCCGGCTGTTGGTAACCTTGATCAGGTGATAACCGTATTCAGTATGAACCGGCATTGAAACTTTGCCAACCTCTGTTTTGTAGGCACCATTTTCAAAAGGATAAACCATATCAAATACGGTGAAAAATCCAAGATCGCCCTTGTTCCCCTTGAGGAACGGGTGCTGCTGGTTCGCCTCACGGTCCTTGGCGGAGGGATCTTCAGAAAATTCAACAGCCAGATTTTCAAACGATTCACCTTTCATGATCTTCTCCCTCACCAACATCGCTTTATTATATGCTGCAATTGTATCCTCAGGTGATGGATCTGGTTTCAGGCGGAAAAATATGTGACTGGCGCGAAGATCGGTTGATTCCCTGCTGTATGCTTCCTGGATCAGCCGGTCGATGGTTGCTTCGTCGGTGAAGTAGGGCTTTGCCAATTGTTCCCGGTAGCCATTCAGCTCATTCACAAAGGTGGCAACCGTATCCAGGCCCATTTCCTCAGCCTGCCTCACTTTTAATTTAAAGTTGATGAACAGATCAAGGTATTCATCCAATGATTTTTTATCAATATTTTCTCCCTTGACATTGTTCTTCTGATAGATATTCATGAACTCACTGACATAAACCTGCTTTCCGGAAATTGTCATGAGTACCTCGTCATTTTTTACCTGGCCCATTGCAGAAATGAAGGAGACAAACACCAAGACTGACAATAAAACTTTAAATTTCAAGCTGTTCATTGTTCGTAGATATTAATTTGATTTACAAATAACGTTTATCCCAATTTTAAATTGCTGGATTAAAAATGTTTTAGCGACTGTAATTCGGTGCTTCGCTGATAATGGTCACATCGTGCGGATGACTTTCAGTGACACCGGCTGAGGTTATTTTGATAAACTTCGCCTTTTGCAGTATATCAATGGTTTGAGATCCGGTATAACCCATACCTGCCTTCAGGCCTCCAACCATCTGGTAGATAACTTCAGACAAGGAACCTTTATAGGGGACCCTTCCCACGATTCCCTCGGGGACAAGTTTCCTGATATCGTCCTCGACATCCTGAAAATAGCGGTCTTTGGAACCGTGCTGCATGGCCTCGATGGAACCCATTCCCCGGTACGTTTTAAATTTCCTGCCTTCAAAGATGACCGTTTCTCCAGGTGATTCATCGACACCGGCAAAAAGTGATCCCGCCATGATCGAATGTGCTCCGGCAGCAAGTGCCTTCACGATATCACCGGTATAGCGTATGCCGCCATCGGCGATGGCAGGAACGCCACTGCCTTTGAGTGCTGTGGTCACATCATAGATGGCCGACAATTGAGGGACCCCGATTCCTGCAATAATCCGGGTAGTACATATTGAACCGGGGCCAATTCCTATTTTCACACCATCGACTCCCAGTTTGGCGAGATCTCTGGCGGCTTCAGCGGTGCCGATGTTGCCAATAATCAGATCTACTTCAGGATAGGCAATTTTGACCCGTTTTGCCATCTCCATGACACCACGCGAATGCCCGTGTGCCGTGTCGATAACAATGGCGTCGACATTTTCGCGAACCAGTGCAGCAACGCGCTCGAGTGTATCGGAGGTAACACCCACACCTGCTGCCACGCGCAACCGGCCGAGACTGTCCTTGCATGAATTCGGCCGTGCCTTAACTTTCAGAATATCTTTATAGGTGATCAGCCCGATAAGTTTATTTTGCTTATCTACTACCGGAAGTTTTTCGATCTTGTGCTCCTGGAGTATCGCCTCAGCCTGCTCAAAATCGGTAAATTCGCTGATAGTTATCACTTTTTTAGTCATCACCTCGGTTACCGGGCGCATGTGATCCCTTTCAAACCGGAGATCCCGGTTTGTCACAATGCCAACCAATTCATTGTTGGCATTTATCACAGGAATACCGCCAATGCTGAATTCCTTCATGATCGCCAGGGCATCACCAACCAGTGAATGTTCCATGAGAGTAACCGGCTGCAGGATCATGCCATTCTCAGCCCGTTTGACTTTGCGAACCTGCAGTGCCTGGTCTTCTATGGACATGTTCTTATGCAGCACACCAATTCCACCTTCCGGTGCCATGGCTATTGCCATACGCGATTCAGTCACCGTGTCCATGGCAGCCGAGACAATGGGGATATTTAGCCTAATATTTCTCGAAAGCAATGTAGAAACATCTACTTCCCGCGGTAGTACTTCAGAATATGCAGGTACAAGCAACACATCGTCATACGTTAATCCTTCACCCCGGAATTTATCTGAATTTAGGAACATATGCGTCAAAATTAAGTGTGCAAATGTACAAAACATATTATTTAAAATGATTATAACCTAAACCCGGGATGATTTATTATTACTGATAAAAAGATAAAACAGGACCAGGGTTACGGAAACAACTCGCGGTGACATTCCGTGCAAAAATAGGTCTTCCAGTTATCCTTGATATCGATCGGATGTTGAAATTCCATCAGGCTGTCTACCATTGAATATTTGACATTCCCGGTTGGCCCCTGCGCAATGATCGTGTGGCACATGTTGCAGTCTTTGGAAATCACCTTGCCGGTTTCATTTTTATGCCGGTCGGAATGACAACGGAAACATCCATCCGATTCAATATGCCCGATGTGGTTAAGGTATTGTTTCGATGAAGCACGCATATATGGAAAAACATTCAGTGAAAATTCGGCAAGAATTCCGGTAATCGCTTTCTCAATCATTGGCTGATGGGATTTAAAAATTGCAGGATAGCCGGATTTGTAGAAATTGGTAATACTGTCGCGAATGTAGGTAATGGCGGAATCCTTGTTTGTAAACGGACCTTTCAGCACATTCATCGCAACCTTTTTAATATATGGAAGCTCCTTCGGAATTTCACCCGAGATCATGCCATTGTTCACATAAACCATGGGCGACTTATAACTATGGGAGGGCCGGTTGTGGCAATCCATGCAGTCCATGATACGGTGTTCGAGGGTATCAAGCGCCTTTGGGTCCAGCATATTTTCCTCATCCTGAAATATCTGAACCTCCCCGGTTTTAAGATTGGTGAACTTCACCCATGGAATCGTTTCGCGGTCCTTTGCCGATGCCACATATTCGATCCGCATGTCTTTATTGATATGCCAGTGAATTCCTTCAACCAGCCCCATGGCACTGTAGTTGGGGCCGATGCGCATCAGGAGGGAATAATTGAACTCGGTATTGAGCGAATCAGTGACGTAAACCCGCTGACTGCGCAGTTTGCGTGCATAAAATTTTTGCGGCCAGTGGCATCGTTCGCATGTCTCCCTGGCTGGCCTCAGGTTTTCGATGGGTGTCGCGATGGGTTGCGGATATTTATGAAACAGTACCGAATATACCTGGTACAAACCCGAAAGTTTTGATTTGACATACCATCCGGCGCCTTCACCAACATGACATTCAACGCAGGCAACACGCGCATGAGGCGAATGGAGGTAAGTAACATATTCGGGCTCCATCACCTGGTGACAAAGTTTACCACAAAATTCGACAGATTCGGTGTAATTGAAGGCCTCATAACTGCCCATGGCCGAGACAATTAAAAATAAAAATGTAAAAACCGAAACCAAAATCAGTTTCTGGCGCTGCCGCGGCACGTTCATATCCAGGATGGGCCAGCGGTTGGCAGGGTCGTGCGTTTTTTTACGATTAATCAACATCCCGATAGGAATCAACAACAATCCGAGCACCAGTATTGTTGGTAAAATTATGTAGGTGAAAATTCCGTTGTAGGGATTTTGATGTTCAGAAAGCAATGCCTGTACAAAAAGTACTAAAATGAGGATGAAGCTATTCACAGCAAAAATAAAGCCGGTGATGCTTATCCAGTTCGAAGTTGATTTTGGTAATTTCATATCTGATTTATTTAGAATGTTTCTAATTTAACACGCTGGTTATGAGCAGCTAAAATTAGTTATTATAATAACAATAGCAAGTCTGCGGACCTGAATCGAAAAAAAAACAGGCATGAAATATTTCATTTTGTACTTTTAGCCTCTCAAAATACCACTAATTATCCTCCGGCAGTTTGAGTTTGCAGATAAAAGCGAATTCAATCGGTCAGTAAATGAATCTAACCATGATTGCAATGATTTTGGCGAAAGTGGCAACGGGATTAGCAGATCTAACAGGCAAGGATTATTTTCAATCTCTCGTTGCCGGATTGTCGCAACTTGTCGGTGCAGATGTAGTACTGGTCAGTGAAATTATGAGCAAAGACAGGCAGGCCAGAACTGTGGCTGTGTTCAATGACGGAGAGATCGCTGATAATTTTGAATTCAGTGTGGCTGAGTCACCTTTTGCATCATTGCTTGATGGAACAACAGTCATGATTGCTGAACAGATCCAGCACCTGTATCCAGAGGATTACCTGCTGGCCGACCTGTCGATTGATGCTTTTGCAGGTATAGCGCTGCGGAATGTCAACGGCCAGCTAACCGGTTTTCTGGCAGCCATGTACCGGCAACCCATTGAAAACACATCGATGGTGGAACAAACGCTGCAATTTTTCGCCAAACGGGCATCGGCTGAACTTGACAGAAAACTGGCGGCAGATAAGTGGAAAGAAAGTGAAAGCTATTTGTCGGGGGTTATCGCACTGACCGATGATGTAATTATTTTCACAGATTTGCAGGGAACGATACGAATGACTTCCCCCTCCATGGCTTCCAGGTTTGGTTGGTCAAAGGAAGATGTGGAGGGAGTTTCCTTTGCTGACTTTCTGGCTGAAGATACCCGTCAGCTGGGCATACAGGAATTCGAAAAATGTATTTCATCGGGTTTGCCCAGGTTAAAACTTAATCTTAAAATCATGCATAAGGCTGGGATGGTTTGCCCGGTAACCTTGTCTGCAATGACAACGAAAATCAATAATGAGATTAATGGAGTAGTCGGTATTATCCAGGAATTACCGAAGTAATCCCAAAACTATCCAGCCGTGTTTGTATTCATGGTCATTGTGTTTATTGCAGGCTATGCCGCCATTGCTCTTGAACATCCGCTCAAGGTCAATAAATCGGCCACTGCCTTAATGCTTGCAGTAGTCATGTGGGTGCTGTTAATGATGGGAGGAGCATCCTTACTTGTAAATCCTATTAATTTCCAGGAATTCCTGGTCAAAATTCCGACGGGAAGTTTTGCCGAATGGCTGACGCATCATGCGCTCCTCGAGCATTTAGGGGAGATATCCGAGATCGTGTTTTTCCTGCTTGGTGCAATGACCATTGTTGAATTGATCGATTCACATGAGGGCTTCCGGATTATAACCGACAAAATCAAGACGACCAACAAGGTAAAATTGCTCTGGGTGACAAGCATCATTACCTTTTTCCTGTCAGCAGTCCTTGACAACCTTACCACCGCAATCGTAATGGTGGCCCTGTTACGCAAACTCATCGGAGACAAACAGGAAAGATGGTTCTTTGCGGGAATGGTCATTATTGCAGCCAACAGCGGCGGCGCATTCAGTCCGATCGGTGATGTCACCACGATCATGTTGTGGATCGGGGGGCATGTAACCACCGTGAATATCATTCTAAAAACCTTTATTCCGAGTGTTGTTTCCATGGTGATACCGCTGGCTTTGCTTTCAATGACCATGAAGGGGCAGGTGCAAAAACCTGCCAAAGTTGCTGCAAATCATAATAACACGACAACATCCCTTGAGCGGAACATCGTTTTCGCCCTGGGAATCGGATCGCTGCTCTTCGTTCCGGTTTTTAAAACAATAACGCATCTGCCTCCCTATATGGGAATACTGCTGGGCTTGTCCGTTTTATGGATTGTCACTGAAATCATGCACAAGGCCAAGAATGATGCATACCGTCCGATGGTGACGGTAGCCGGGGTATTGCGACGGGTCGACACGCCCAGTGTACTTTTCTTTTTAGGGATACTGCTGGCCGTGGCATCGCTTCAGACAGCCGGACACCTTGAACTGCTTGCCAATTCCCTGGACAAGTATGTCGGAAACCTATATGTGATCAATATAATCATCGGCTTGTTATCTTCGATCGTTGACAATGTGCCATTAGTTGCAGGTGCCATGGGGATGTACCAGAACACCTTCCCACCCGACCACTACTTCTGGGAAATGCTTGCGTATTGTGCAGGAACCGGTGGCAGTATCCTGATTATTGGATCAGCAGCAGGCGTTGCCGTCATGGGAATGGAAAAGATCGATTTTATCTGGTATTTCAAGAAGATCTCGACGTGGGCACTGATAGGATATTTTGCAGGAGCAATTACTTTCTGGGCAATGAGTGTGCTGCTATTCAATGGATGAACACTGAGCATTTATAGTTGCTTGTATTTGCGAATTCAAACAACTGAAATACAATGTGTTACACGATAAATCCCGAACGGAAAACCGGCGCCGGATAGCAATCAGGTGCTTTTACTGCGAGCTGTATGTGGTTTTAACAGTGATGTAACCGGGGTACCGCAGGGCGGTTCCTCCAACAATTATCGTAGGTTTTAATTTGATCTTGAACCTTGTCGGCACGTTGCCCACCCCGGCCAGGTTCATCCCGAAATTAAGGATCGCCTCTGCTGATTTTCCTGACAGGAAAGGTTTGAGGTCAAGTCCGATCTGCACCGGAACAAGGGTTATGCCTTTTGGGGGGATTGAAAAGGGTTTATCCAGGATGCCTGAAGCCATTTGGTTATCATCAATGAAGAGTATCCAGTCGAGGTGATTTAATCCGGCCTCGGTGGTATTGGGATTCCTTCCCTCCAGGTTGAGCTGCAGCGATAATGGAAACACCGGGCTCGTCAACCCTGCCATGAGCAACGCTACATCACTGAAAGACAAATCCTTTACGGATTTAATGTTTTGCAATGACACACCACCCATGTTCACATTTTCGACAGACAGGATCCGAAAATCACAATTTCCGAGATTCGAAGCAATCTTTGCCTGACGTGTAACCTCGCAGCCGGAAAAAAGGAATAACAGCAACCCGGCAAAGAGCAGAGGAATGAATAACTTTTTAAGATCAGTCACAATGATTAAATTGGAATGCAAAAATAGGTAATTTTAGTCCCTATGAAAAAGTGGTTGCTCATTACATGTGGTATCTTCGCAATTTACCTCATTTCCGTGGTTATTTCAACAAATGCACAAGCAGGATGGAAGAGAACGAAAGCTGCATCACGGCCCAATATCATCCTGATTGTCGCCGATGATCTCGGCTATGGGGAGGCTGGCTGTTACGGTCAAAAAATCATAAAAACACCGCATATCGACCGCCTTGCGAGTGAAGGCATGCGGTTCACCGATTTTTATGCAGCAAGTCCTGTTTGCGCCCCTTCGCGATGTGGCATGCTCACTGGCAGGCATTCGGGCAATGCCTACATCAGGGATAATGCAGAGGTTGGTGAATGGAATTCCTACATGGGACAAATGCCATTGAAAGACAGTACATTTACCCTGGGGAACCTTATGAAACAGGCAGGTTATACCACTGCATGCATCGGAAAATGGGGGCTGGGCGGTCCCGGATCTTCCGGAATGCCTTTAAAACAGGGTTTCGACTATTTCTTTGGATACCTTTGTCAGCGCCAGGCGCACAATTATTATCCGGATTATCTGTGGCAAAATGAGGTGAAAAAAGCATTGAATAATCCGCCGTTAAATCCGCATCAGAAATTCCAGGGCAACCCAACTGATCCGGCCTCCTATAAAAAATACCAGGGAAATGAGTATTCACAGGATTTGATTACTGAAGAGGCATTGAGATTTATTGCAGAGAACCGCGACACATCCTTTTTTCTATACCTCGCCTATACCCTGCCGCACCTTGCCTTGCAGGTTCCGGAAAGGTATCTTGCGCATTACCAGGGAAAACTGGACGACAAACCCTATTCCGGACAAAGCGGATACCTTCCAAGCCAGTTTCCTCATGCAACCTATGCAGCCATGATCGCGGCCCTGGATGATTATACCGGGCAAATCATGGCCAGCCTGGCAGAAGCCGGACTCGATTCAAATACCCTGATCCTTTTTACCAGCGATAACGGGGCCACCTTCGATGTTGGCGGAGCCGATTCCTATTTTTTTAACAGCAACGGGAAGCTGAGGGCCGGCAAAGGCACCTTGTATGAAGGAGGCATCAGGGTGCCGTTGATTGCCCGTTGGCCTGGGTACATTAAACCAGGAAGGGTTTCATCACTGATTTGTGCCTCCTGGGATTTCATGCCCACTTTTGCAGAGCTGTCAGGAACCAATCTTTCGCACGATCATGATGGGATTTCGCTGCTCCCTGAAATCCTGGGCATCAAGGGACAAAAAAAGCATGATTACCTTTACTGGGAATATCCGGGCAGGGGTGGCGCCATGGCAGTGCGCATGGGCGAATGGAAAGGTGTATGGAAAAATGTGACATCGGAGCCATACCGCCGTGTTGAGTTGTATAACCTGAAGTCAGATACAGGTGAAAAGTTCAACATCGCAAAGAACCATCCTGACAAGGTCAAACTGATCATGGAGTGCATGAGTAAGCGAACCATGTCGGAAAACCCGGAATGGAATTTCATCGGGAAAAAGTTCCTGAAAAATATTACTCCCGGGAAGAAGCCAAATTAATATTCATCCCAGCTTTTAATCTCGATTTCACCCGGCCTGATCTTACAAAAAGCCATGATGAATGCTGCGGCAAGATTAGGATTGGTTATCAGCGGAATATTGTAATCCACCGCCGACCTGCGGATGGAATAATCATTGTCAAGTTCGTGTTTTGAAAGATTTTTCGGAATGTTCACCACCAGGTCGATCAACCTGTTCTGCAGATATTCCAGCACATTGGGGCTGGCTTTTTCATCGGGCCAGTGGAGAATGGTTGAAGGGATACCGTTTGATGCGAGGAAGTTTGCTGTGCCCGGAGTTGCATAAATGGCATAGTTTTTCAGATGCAACTGGTGGCAACATTCAAGTAAAACCGTTTTCGATTTGGTCGGGCCGGATGAGATCATGATATTTTTCGCGGGTATCTTGTATCCGACTGAAAGCATGGCCTTCAATATGGCCTCATAAAAGGAATCTCCGATGCAACCCACTTCACCTGTTGATGCCATGTCGACGCCAAGCACAGGATCAGCTTTTTGCAGCCGTGAAAAAGAAAACTGCGGGGCCTTGATCCCAATGTAATCGATATCAAACATCGATTTATCGGGTTTTGAAAAGGGAAGACCCAGCATGATCCGTGTTGCAATATCTATAAAATTGATTTTCAATACCTTTGAAACAAAAGGAAAACTCCTGGATGCACGCAGGTTGCATTCGATGACTTTGATGTCATTATCCTTGGCAAGGAACTGAATATTGAATGGTCCGGAAATATTCAGCGAACCGGATATTTCCCTTGCCACCCGCTTGATTTTCCGGATTGTTTCGACATAAATTTTCTGGGGTGGAAAAACAATGGTGGCATCGCCGGAATGGACCCCGGCGAATTCAACATGCTCTGAAATGGCATAGGCAACAATCTCACCTTCACGCGCAACGGCATCAATTTCAATTTCCTTGGCCTCCTGGATGAATTCCGACACCACCACGGGATGTTCCTTCGAAACATTGGCTGCCAGTGTAAGGAAGTATTCCAGTTCGCTTTTATTTGACACCACGTTCATGGCCGCGCCGGAAAGCACGTATGACGGGCGGATCAGCAGCGGGAAACCCACCAGGGATGCAAAATCATAAATTTCTTCCAGGTTATTCATCTCCTTCCACCTGGGTTGATCAATTTCGTGCTTATCGAGCATGGAGGAGAACTTGTGACGGTCCTCGGCATTGTCAATATCAAC
>CAZPWZ010000045.1:0-10628 GCA_964590675.1 uncultured Draconibacterium sp. | reverse complement strand
TTACGCCCAGATATCAGAAAGCGTGGTTAAAAAAATGAAGAAGGTCAAAGAGCATAACCTTTTCCAGTTCCTGCGCCTATACAAGCATACCGAGAAGGCGTCCTGGCCGGTAAAGGACCAGCTGAACTTTGATCTTAACATGCAGTTGCCCCAGCGTAAAATGGTCGAACTTGGAAAGGTCATCAGCCGCATTGTTTCGATGGAAATGGTCATGGATCTTGGCGTAAAGGGCTTCCACCACGATCTGGTCGAAAACAGCCTCCTGGTTTTAAAGCATGAGATTGCCGGATTGATGGGCCAGTTCAGGGCGCCGGATGCCAGCCTGGTTGTTGAAGATTACAGACAGGACAGCTCCTGGATGAATTTTGTATAAATTACTTTTATGAAGACAATTCTGCCCTTTCTTTTTGCATTCATCCTTCTTGGATGTACCCGCCAACAGCTGCCAGATACGGCTGAGTTGGTATCCATTGACTTGAAATTCAGTAAAATGAGTGTGGAAAAGGGACTGCATGCAGCCTTTCTTCATTATGCCGATGACAGTGTGCTTAAAATGCGGGAAGGAAAATTTCCTGTCTTGGGAAAAAATGAAATGGCAAGAATATACCAGAACAGCTCTGATTCTGGTCTGGTTCTTAAATGGAAACCTGTGAGGGCCGTGATCAGCATGTCGGACGACCTTGGATATACATTCGGAGATTGGGAACTTTACATGAAGGAAAGGGATACCACCCTGTATGGTAATTATGTCACGATTTGGAAAAAGCAGGCAGACGGCTCGTGGAAATATATTCTTGATACCGGCGTCAACACGCCTAAACCAGAAGCAAACCCTTGAAAATGATTCTGGCTATCGGTTGTGGCAGCTTCATCGGGGGAATATCGCGATACTTGTTATCTGCGCTTATCCACCAAAAGATCATGACATCATTCCCATTCGGAACCCTCACCGTCAATGTGTTGGGATGTCTTTTGATCGGGATCGTTTTCGGTTTGGCCGACAGGGGAAATATGTCGCAGGAATGGCGGTTGTTCCTGGCAACGGGGATTCTTGGAGGGTTCACTACCTTCTCCGCCTTCTCAAACGAAACGGCCGGCATGCTGCGGGATGGTCAGTTCATGCATGCGTCAGCCTATATTGCGGCAAGCGTGCTGCTGGGACTGATTGCCACATTTATCGGGATCATGATTATTAAACTGTTCTGATTATGGAAAATAATCCGGATGCCAAACTGCTGCGTATTTTTATCGGGGAATCTGATAAATCAGGACAGAAACCATTGTATGAAACCATCGTGTTCGAAGCCAAGAAAATGGGTCTTTCAGGTGCAACGGTTACCCGCGGAATTATGGGTTTTGGCCCGAATTCCAAGGTTCACACGGCAAAGCTTTTCGAGATTTCATCGGATTTGCCCCTGATCATTGAGATTGTTGATGCCGAAGAAAAAATCCGGGAATTCACAAAGCTCGTTGAGCAGCTGTTTGAACAGACCAAATCAGGCGGATTGATCACAATTGAAAAAGCAGAGGTAATCCGATATAAAGCAGGAAAATGAAACCTACCTCCATCAGTCTGAACCTTACAAATACGTTCCGCGAATTTTTCGAAAGCGAAAAAGCAGGCGGGCTGATGTTGATTTTTTGTACGGTTATCTCACTGATTCTTGCCAATTCACCGTTGCACGTTCCCTACCTTGATTTCTGGCAAACAGATTTGGCAGGTCATAGCATTGTCCATTGGATCAATGATGGATTGATGGCTGTTTTTTTTCTCCTGATCGGGCTTGAACTTGAACGTGAAATTTATGCCGGGGAGTTGTCGGATCTGAAAAGCGCCGCGCTGCCATTTTTTGGTGCAATCGGTGGAATGCTTGTTCCTGCCGGTCTTTTTCTGATGGTGAACTTTGGCAAAGATTCCCAGTCGGGAGCGGGAATACCCATGGCTACGGATATCGCCTTTGCTATTGGTATTTTGTCACTGCTTGGCAGCCGTGTTCCTGTATCTCTCAAAATTTTCCTCACGGCGCTCGCAGTAATGGACGACCTTGGGGCAATCATGGTCATCGCCATTTTTTACACACAAACATTGTCATTGGCAAGTCTGACCATTGCCATCGGCATTTTCGGGATATTGCTGCTGCTGAACCGGCGGCACGTTCACAACCTGATTCCCTACCTGGCAGGAGGTGTGGTAATGTGGTACTTCATGTTGCACTCAGGGATCCATGCAACAATCGCAGGAGTTTTACTTGCTTTTGCAATTCCTTTTGGTGATGGCGGAGAAAAATCCCCTTCTTACCTGCTGCAGCATTTTCTTCATAAGCCTGTGGCTTTCATTATTTTGCCGCTTTTTGCACTGGCTAATACCGGTATTATGCTTGGTGCCGGCTGGACAAGTTCGCTATTGCAACCCAACAGTATTGGGATTTTCCTTGGATTAATAATTGGAAAGCCATTGGGAATCACTATTTTCGCCTTCCTGGGTGCATGGCTTGGCCTATGTGCCCTTCCTTCAGATCTTAACTGGAAACACATAATAGGGGCGGGATTTTTAGGAGGAATCGGATTTACAATGTCCATCTTCATTACACTGCTTGCCTTCGACCAGCCTGCGATGATCGATGGATCAAAAATCACCGTGCTCATTGCCTCATTGATTGCAGGAACAGTAGGCTTCCTATGGCTGAGAGCCACGCTTAAAACAGTCCCGAAATAAACTCCTTCAGGGTCAGGTGGGCAAAATAATCGTCAATCCTGAATTGTTCCATGACCTGCCCGATCGCCTCTTCTTGATGGGCAATGCCTTTAAGGGCGGCCTCAATATCCTCGGTATCGTACCTGCTGAAATAATCTCCGAAAATCTTAATATGCTGGATCGTGCCATTATGAACATCCAGGTCGAATTCAATCGTTCCGCTCTTTTCAGTCCGCACTATCTTCCTGAAATTATAATTGGGAGAATATCCGAAGTTCCACTCCCAGGTCATGTATTTGTTCCTGACCAGTTCATGGATCTTATCATGATCATCCGTGGATAATTCAACCAGACGGGCATCAGGATACATGGCGACAATGTGCTCCTCGATCATCGTTTCAAACTGCTGAACATCCATGGGTTCCTTCAAATGATCACTGATATTTGTCACGCGGCTGCGCACCGATTTCACCGCCTTATCCTGGAATTTTAGTGGATCAACAGTGAGCGCCTGCGCCAGGTCGGGCATATGGGCCGAAAAAAGCAGGGTCCCATGATGCAACACCCTGTTTTTCCATATGTGCTCAGCATTACCGGAGAACTTCCGGCCATCAATCGTAAGATCATTTCGCCCTTCGAATCTGGCCGCGATGCCCATCTTTAGCAAAACCTCCAGTATTGGTTCAGTGTATCGCCTGAAATCGATCAGGTTCTCAGAAGTGCCATTCCGGATAAAGGTGAAGTTCAGGTTCCCGAGATCGTGAAAGACTGCGCCGCCGCCGCTAAGCCGCCTGACGACCGGGATGTTGTTGTGCTTTACATATTCTACATTGATCTCCGCCAGCGTATTCTGGTGTTTCCCAACAATGATGGAAGGTGCATTCCGCCATAGCATGAAAACATCTTCATTGAAATTCTTCAGTACATATTCTTCCGTGGCAAGGTTGAAATAGGGATCTGTATTGTGCCGTTTAATAATGCGCATTGTCAAAACTATTGATCGGCAAAATTAAACCTTTCTTTCGATGGGAAATTTCTCCCGGACGCAAACTCGGGTGCTTTTCAATATTTTTTTTCAGTATGATATAGCGCGGTATTGTTTTTTCTTATTTTTGACCACCATACAAGGCAGAATAAAAAACCATGCCCGATCAATCAGGCACTCATAAAACCAAGCAACGAGCAAAAAATGCCAAAACTCTCTGTCGTCATTATTACATATAACGAGGAAAGAAATATTGAAAGGTGCCTTGAATCAATTAAGGATATTGCAGATGAGATTGTTGTGGTCGATTCATATTCTACGGACAACACCCGGTTGATTTGCGGGAAGTATGGGGCAAAATTTATTGAACACCAGTTTGAAGGTCATATCGAACAGCGAAATTTTGCACGTACCCAGGCCACCTTTCCTCACCAGCTTTCACTGGATGCAGATGAGGCCTTATCGGAAGAATTGAAAACCGGGATAAAACAGGTAAAGGAAAACTGGGAATGCGATGGATACCGGATGAACCGGCTTGCCAATTATTGCGGGAAATGGATATGGCATTCGGGTTGGTACCCCGATACCAAACTCAGGTTGTACAATGCTACAAAAGGTGAATATCAAGGTATTAATCCACATGATAAATTTATCATGCAAAAGAACTCATCCATTGGTTTTATTAAAGGAGATATTTTGCATTACACCTACTATACGATTAAGGAACACATTGAGAGGTCAGACAGGTACAGCACCATTGCAGCCATGGAATTCCTGAAACGGGGAAAGCCCATTTATTATTCGAATATCATCATTAATCCTGCTGCGAAATTTGTAAGGAATTACCTTTTCCGCCGGGGTTTTTTAGACGGATATTATGGTTTTCAGATTTGCCGGATTATGGTTGCTGAGACCTATCAGAAATACAGAAAGGCCATGAGGCTAAAGAAGCTAAACGGAAAAAATGTTTTTCAGCCGGTCACGAAACAACCGTAGTTTAAATACCAGGTTCATTTCGGGTTCCATAAGATAACCAAGAAAAGGTTCACCCAGATGCAGGTAATATATCCTGAATGTAGAATTGCTGATTCCCCATTTTTGTAAAAACTGTTTCCGGCCTTTGTTCTTTTTTACCCGCCTTACGCTGCTCGAAATAAAATGGTAGCTTCTGCTTTTACTTACACCTTTAAAATACCGCACACCTGCCTGCCACAGCTTCATCATGAAATCAGGATCGGAATACATCCCGGGTGTGAACTCAACACTCAGGCCGCCAACCAGGTTCCAGAGGTTTTTATGAACACACAAAGGATACCAGTTGCTGCCGTTCCAATCGTTAAAAGGGATTTTTGAACAGGTCTCCAGGATATCTGTTTCCATGAATTCCTGCGGGGATCTTCCATAATTGAAGGGGGCTATTGCGCATTTGTTCAAGGTAGCATATGGTTCAATTTTGGTGCCTGAAACGGCGAAGTAGGGGTGGCCGATATTCTTCACTTCTTCCCATATAAAATGATCCCAGTCGGGTAAAAGGTAATTGTCATCATCAATGAGCAGGAGGTATTCTGACCTTGCAAGGGTAGCGGCAGCATTAAATGCATAACAAATGCCCGTATTGGAAGGTGAATGGGTATAATCCAATCCCTGTTCCTTCACCCATTCATATGTTCCGTCACTCCCTTCGTTTACGTGCACAATGATCTGGTGACTGAGCCGGCTGTTTTTCCTGATGCTGCTGATGCACAGCTTTAAATACTCAAGATTGTTCCAGGTGGGGATGAGAATGGAAAATATTTCCATACCATCACTTTTTCCCGGCTTAAATTCGATGGATTCAATTTTCATCTGCGCTGCAATGGAACCAGATATATCATTCATTTGAAAATATTGCTGCCTGGTAAAAGTACAAAAATAGACATTTAAATATGTAAAACCTGATGTCTGTTAAATGATATCCGCACCAGGTAAGACGTATTCAGGAATTTAATATCTTCGATCTCCGGTATAACAGGTTATGAGGCATTATTTAGTGCAATTCTGGAAAAGCAGGCCCTTGCTCAGCATCGTCATCATCGCCTTGATCGTCAGGCTTGTTGCTGTCTTTTTTGCCCGGGGATATGGCATGCACGACGACCATTTCCTGGTAATTGAAGCATCCCAAAGCTGGGTTGACGGAACCGACTACAACAATTGGCTACCGCAAAACCAGGCCAACCCCAAACCTGAAGGCCACAGTTTTTTTTATGTCGGCATCCATTACCTGATCTTCCAGGTGTTTAAACACATCGGCATCTCCGACCCGGTGTTTAAAATGTACATCATCAGGTTGTTACATGCACTTCTTTCGCTGATTGTGGTCGTATATGGCTACAGGATCACCCTGAAACTGTCTGGTATTGTCGTCGCCCGGCAAGTGGGATTGGTACTGGCCCTTCTTTGGTTTATTCCAAACATGAGTGTGCGCAACCTTGTCGAAATGGTTTGCATCCCCTTCCTGGTCCTTGGAACCTGGCAGGTATTAACAGCGGATGAACGAAGAAACAGATGGCTGCATTATTTTCTGGCCGGGCTGGTGGCCGGAGTGGCTTTTTCAATTCGCTTTCAGACAATATTATTTATTGGCGGAATGGGATTGGCCATGCTGCTTGCCTTCAGGTGGCGCGAAACGCTCCTGTTTGGTTTGGGAGTGTTGTGCTGCATATTTTTATTCCAGGGGTTGATCGACATGTTTATCTGGAAGCGCCCATTTGCCGAACTCACCGAATATGTTCAATTCAATATTGCCAATAAAGACAATTTCGGAACCAGAAATCCCTTCATGTATTTTGAAATTGTAATGGGTTTCATCATTCCGCCAGTGGGAGTGTTCGTGTTTTTTGGTTTCCTGAGATCATGGAAAAAGCACCTGTTGATATTTCTACCCACAGCCATTTTCTTTGCTTTTCATACGTTTTTCCCCAACAAGCAGGAACGATTTATTCTTACGGTTATTCCTTTTATTATAATCCTTGGATTCATCGGATGGAATGAGTTTGCTGAAAAGTCGAAATTCTGGCATGACCATCCGCGGCTGCTGAAAGGTTGTTTTACATTTTTCTGGATCGTAAACTTCCTTTTGTTATCGGTTATAACAACCTCTTATTCCAAACGTTCAAGAGTTGAGGCCATGGTTTATCTTTCGGGTTATAATGACACGTATAACTCTGTTATTATTGAAGATACTAACAAGGAAAATGCAGCAATATTCCCCTCGTTCTATGCCAAAAAGTGGATTATATCATACGGTCTTTGCAAACAAAAGAGCAAGGCGATGATCAGTCCTGATTCAGTAAGAAGCGAAGGCTTGTACCGGAAAGAAATTTATTCGTTGAATTATTTCGACAAATTCAATACCCGCGATTTACCGGGTTTCGTTTTATTTGTTGAGGATGGTCATATCATGCAGCGGGTCGCACAGATGAGAGCATATTTTCCTGCACTTGAATATAAAACCACCATTGAACCAAGTAACATGGATAAATTTTTACACTGGCTTAATCCCAATAATAAAAACTTCAACGTATATATTTACAAAACAAACGCCAACAATTGATTGGTTTTCAATGATTAAACAAATAATAAACAACTTCTTATGAATTATTTAATTTACCTGGTATTTCGCGCTTTTATTTTCCTGTTCAGGTTCATCCCGTTTCGTTTGTTATATGGATTTGCCGACCTGGTTTTTTATATGGTGTATTATGTTGCTCCCTATCGGAAAAAAATTGTTTTTCAGAATCTAAGGATGTCATTTCCCCTTAAATCAGCATCTGAAATCGAAAATATTGCGAGGGGTTTTTATCATCACTTTACCGATATGCTTATTGAAAGCCTGAAAGCTTTTACAATGACGGAAGAGGCGGTAATAAAACGTTACCGGTTCCATAATACCCAGATAACTGATGAGTTTTACACAAAGGGGCTGCCTGTTATCTGTATTGCCGGACATTATGCGAATTGGGAGTGGGCGGGTATCGCTGCAGGGAGGCAAATGTTGCATAAACCGGTTGGTTTTTATAAGCCGCTCTCCAATCCTTTCATCGATAGATACATACAGAAGACCAGGGTCAGAGGTCGGGCACGACTTGCTTCCATCGTTAAAACTGCCGAAACATTCAGTACAGATTGGGGCCAGCCAGCTGCATTTTATATGGTTGCCGATCAAAGTCCTTCAAGTCCCCGGCTGGCCTATTGGTTGAAGTTTCTCAACCAGGATACGGCTGTTTTGCATGGTCCGGAAAAATATGCCCGGATACATAATTTCCCCGTTGTGTTCGCCAGTGTTACAAAGGTCAAACGCGGGTATTACACTGTTGATTTTCAATTGTTGGAAGCGGAACCACAAAAAACAAAAACCGGCGAAATAACCGGCCGGTTTATGCATATGCTTGAAAAAGAAATTATTGCGAAACCGGAGTACTACCTCTGGTCACACCGCCGCTGGAAATTAAAACGGTAGAAATTTTACAGCAACCCATTATTCTGGAAAATAGCCAGCTGGGCAGCATAAAATTTATTAATGTTGGTGGTCTTGTGATTTCTGAGATTGGTCAACTCACCTGAGATGAAATCTACCTTTATTTCATCCCCATCCTGAACATCAATAAGTTCAAGCGCTTCGGGCTTATACGTGAGTATGGGCAGGGCTGCATTGATGGCATTCCGTTCATATATGGCTCCGTATGATTCGGCAAGGATGCAGCTGATACCCAATGATAGAAAACAATCAACGGCTTGCTGGCGTGAACTGCCCGCCCCGAAGTTTTTCCGGGTGATTACGATATCGCCGGGTTTTGCCTTTTTGGAGAAATCCTCAAACCCCTTGAGGTTATCAAAGGTGTATTGTCCCATCTCCTTTATATCAGTGATGGTAAGGTAGCGGTTGTGGAATATCAAGTCCGTGTCGATGTCATCTTTGGCGATAATCCACACACGACCTTCAACCACCGTCGGCTTTTCAACCTTTACTTTTTTGTCCCGTGTCCCGTGTCTCGCGTCCCGTGTCCCGGTTGCGTGGAAAAGTGCTGGTTTATCAGGGATCTGATCCGGTGTTGTAATGAACCCTGCAACCGCTGAGGCTGCAACCACCGATGGCGAAGCAAGGTAAACAAATCCTTTTCCCTGCTTGCCTTCAAAATTGCGATTCCCGGTGCTGATGGTCACTTCACCCGGACCGTTCTGACCAACCTGGCCTGCAGCACATCCCGCACAGCCTGCATTGGAAACCATGACGCCTGCTTCCTTGAATGTTTGAATAATTCCTTCATCCATGGCCTGGGTCCAGATGGCGTCGGTGGCAGGCACGATCTTTAACACAACACCTGGTGCGACCTTACGGCCCCTCAGTACGGCTGCAGCTGCTCTCAGGTCCTCGATCCGTCCGTTGGTGCAGCTTCCGATGAATCCCGAATCAATTTTCTGATTACGAACCTGGTCGATCGAAGTATCGTCATGCGGATGTCCGGGTTTGGCCACCATCACTACGAAATTGCCCAGATCGATATCAAATGTTTTTTCATAGGTCGCACCGGCATCAGCCATCACAGGAGTGTACTGCTTGCCGGTAATCTTTTTCATCTCCTTGATCAATGCGTCAGAAGTCGGGAACAGGATGATGATCGCTCCCATTTCAGTCCCCATCGATGCTATGGTAATTCGCTCGGCCAGGGTGAATTTTTCAGTCTCTTCACCGTAGATCTCCACCGAATAGCCAAGTAATTTGTTGGCGCCGAAAATCGACAGTAAATTGAGCACGATGTCCTTGGCTGATAAATTGGCAGGCCTTTTACCCGTAAGGTTTATTTTTACCGATGATGGAACCTTGAACCATACCGCACCCTTCGCCCATGCAGCAGCAATGTCCTGATCTCCCATCCCCTGGCCGAAAGAGGCAATAGCCCCCATGATGTTGGCATGCGAATCCGTCGAAACGAAAGTGCTGCCAGGCCATACAAGTCCATTGTCAATGGCGAGATGGGTCCCGATTCCTGCATCCACATCGTACACCCTGATGCCGTTCTCACGTGCATACTGCCTGCAATAATGCTGGTTGGCCGCATATTTCTGATCCGATCCTCCCGGATTGCAGTCGAAAGTGAAGATGGTCTTCCTGGGATCTTCAATGGTCAAACCGTTGTCCAGTAAATTCTTCACGACGTTTGCACCGCCGAAATCACGCGCAGCACGGGTATCAATATATACATCTACAATGTCACCAGGTTTTACCGCTTCCTGACTGCAGTGAGCGGCTATGATTTTTTCGATTATAGTCATATGGTTGATTAATTAATTGATAGATAGATTGATGGATTGAGGAACTGAATGATTGGTTGATTGATTAATCAATCATTCAATCATTTCAGCCTGTCCCTGAATGGTTCAAAGGTCATGAAATCGGCATGGTGAACAATGTAAGCCTCAACAGTACGTTTCACCATATCGCCTTCACCTGCATGGGTTGCAATGATATGGCAAACAGCAGCAGGAACCCCGCATTGTTCGGCCAGGGAGACACCCGAGAAGGGGTGACGCAGGTATTTTCCGTATTTCCCCTGGAAGGATTTGCCGGTTGCGTCCATCTCATATTCAAGTAGTTTGCCAACATCCGCAAGAATGGCGCCGGCAATCAGTACGTCCATGTTTACCGGGAGATCCTCCCTGAAGAATTCATTCATTTTATTTCCTGCATCGCGCGCCACATGTACCACACAGCGTTTATGGGCCATGAACGAAACTTTGAGGTCGGGCCCGGCGAGCAGTGTAAACGGGATTTTATTCAGGTCATCGGGAGTCAGCACACTTTTTTCAAGGGCGAGTTCCCATGTCTTTGCTGTTTTTTCGCGGAGGTCAGGATCCTGGATCCACATCAGTTCCGGCCACAGGGCTTTAATTTCTACAGTCATATTTTCA
>CAZPWZ010000044.1:0-10811 GCA_964590675.1 uncultured Draconibacterium sp. | reverse complement strand
CATGGGAAACGGGATACGGGACACGGGAAACGGGAAACGGGAAACGGGACACGGGACACGGAATAAGGAACACGGGATGCTTGGTGAACCTTAAATATCCTATAAGAATTTTATTACATGGACTACAGGGAAAATGCACAATTGCTGCTTGCAACAGAATTCGTCCAGTTTACGAACAGGAATGTTTTCCTCACGGGGAAAGCCGGGACAGGAAAAACCACCTTTCTGCATAACCTGAAAGAAAACACCTCCAAGCGGATGGTTGTTGTTGCTCCAACCGGCGTAGCAGCAATTAATGCAGGCGGCGTCACCATTCATTCATTCTTCCAGCTGAGTTTTGCACCTGCTATTCCTCCTTCGGCGAAGCCCTTGAACCAGGGCGCTCCAAGCGGGGGATTCCAGCGAAAATTCAGCCGTGAAAAAATCAAGCTGATCAAATGTATCGACCTTCTTGTGATCGACGAAATCAGCATGGTAAGGGCTGATATCCTTGATGCAGTTGATGAAGTGCTTCGTCAGTATCGCAACCATTACAAGCCTTTCGGCGGGGTGCAACTGCTTATGATCGGCGACCTCCACCAACTTTCACCAGTGATCAAAGAGGCCGAATGGAATATCCTTAAAAATTTTTATAAAAGTGTCTACTTTTTCGAGAGCCTGGCATTGCAGCAATCAAATCCGGTAACCATTGAATTGAAGGAGATCTTCAGGCAGTCGGATGCTGAATTTATTTCACTTCTTAACAAGGTCAGGGATAATAAAATTGACAATCAAACAATTAAAACACTTAATACCAGGCACATACCTGGATATAATCCCGATGATGACCAGGGATTCATCAACCTTACCACCCACAATGCATTTGCATTTGAAATGAACCAGGCCAAACTTGCGGAGATTTCATCAGATCCGCATATTTTTACAGCATCCATGGAAGGTGAATTTCCCGCCTATTTATACCCGACGGAAGAAGAACTTGAACTAAAGCCCCGGTCGCAGGTCATGTTCATTAAAAATGACATTTCCCCTGAGAAAAAATATTATAACGGGAAAATCGGGAGAATAACCCGCATCGAGGAGGATGTGATCTATGTTAAATGTCAGGCCGATCCGTCCGAAATAGCTGTCGGCAAGGTACAATGGGAAAATATAAAATATTCCCTGAATGAAGAAACCCGTGAAATAACAGAGGAGATCATTGGAAGTTTCACACAAATCCCGCTCAAATTAGCCTGGGCCATTACCATTCATAAAAGCCAGGGATTGACTTTTGACAAGGTTATCATCGATGCCAGGTCTGCCTTTGCTTACGGGCAGGTTTATGTAGCCCTGAGCAGGTGCAGAACCTTCGCCGGGATTGTGCTGAGCACCCCGATTTCACAGTCTGGTATTAAAACCGATTCAACAATAACGCAATATTCCCTTGATTTACAACAAAATGAACCGGGTGCTGATAAATTATTTGAATCAAAATACCTTTTTCAAAAGGAGCTGATCCTTGAACTTTTCGACTTTACATTGACCAGAATCCGGTTCGACGGATTGCTCAAACTGGTTAATGAAAACATAAATATCCTCGATGACGTCTTTATTGCCAACCTTCGGGCCAACAGGAACCGATGCGATGAGGAGGTTTTCCTTGTTGCGCAGAAATTCAAAACGCAACTGGTCAGTCTGATGGCACCCGGGCTGCTTCCTGAAGAGAACCAGGCGCTGCAGGAACGAACTCGGCAAGCCGCATCCTACTTTACTAAAAATATCAAACTCGACCTGATGCCGTTTCTTGCGCGTGCCGGTATTGAAACGGACAACAAGGCCATCCGGAAGCTCCTGGCAGAATCGTGGGAAAAACTGCATCATGAAGTCTTCATCAGGTTTTCCTGTCTCGAGGCCTGTCAGCAGGGATTTACCACATTGACATACCTGAAAATCAGAGCCAATGCGGATGTTGATTTCCGTCCATCGGCCAAAGCGAAAACCCGCGATCAACCGCATGTCCCCTCAGGCATCACTCACCCGGAACTTTATCTTGCACTCAAGCGCTGGCGGGATAACCTGGCCGATGAAAAAAACATTCCCACGTACATGGTCCTGCCGCAGAAATCCATGATAGAACTTACCAGGAAACTACCCACCTCGCTGCCCGGATTAAAAAACATCAAGGGGATCGGCCAGGCCAGAATAAAGCAGTTTGGCACTGAAATTATTGACATCATCAAAACCCATTGCTGACCTGAGATTAATAAAACAAGACGCCAACTTCAAATCCTTGTAATTTATGCTTCAACGTCTTCTGAGTCAAAAATTTTCACGCGGCAAACCATTTTGTCTTTTCGGCGCCAAAGGGGTCGGTAAAACGACGTTGTTGAAGGAGTTTGCAGGAAAATTCAGCAATTGGATACATCTCGACCTGGATACGGCTGTGGATCGCGCTATTTTCAATTTTGACGTACCGGCCGAAGAGACCCTGAAGGCGATCAGTTTCCTGAAAGGCAGGGAAATCATGGGGAAGGGGACCCTGGTCGTGCTCGATGAACTGTATAAGTGCCCGGAAGCGGTCAGGTGGGTTACAAGGTTTGCCGGGGAACATCAGCATGATCCCGGGAACGAGGGAAAGTCCAGACATGGCGGGGGAGGCAACAGACCTTTGATTGTGGCAACATCATCGGTCATGACAAAGGAGCTGGCCGCACTGACCCATCCTGAAACCGGTTTTATGCAAGCGCATTACCTGTTTCCTTTTTCCTTTGAAGAATTTTTACCATCGATGGATGATCCGGCAGCCCTGGAAGCGTTTCTTGAGGTCCCGGTACCCTACTATGCCTATGACAAGCTTTTGAGCTATTTTCATCTTTATGCATTGATAGGCGGCATGCCGGAAATCACAGTCAAATATGCTGAGAACCGGCATATCCCGGGACTAAAGCACCTTTATGAGGCAATCGAAGAAAGACATATTTCATGCTTACAGGATGTTACTGCCGGCAGGAAAAGCTGTGACCTTGCTGCGGAGGTCCTTCAGAACACTTATCCGTATGCGGCAACGCGCATAAGTTTTAACCGCTTTGGCAACATGGAAAAAGGAAGCCGTGAAATCGGACAGGCATTCAATGCCCTTGAACGTACATTTTTTCTTCGTATGGTCCTTCCCGTCACAGGCGCCACCTTGCCCATATTGCCAGATCATGCAAAATCGCCGCAACTACACCTGCTTGACACCGGACTGGTCAATTATTTTTCAGGGATCCAGAAACCAGTGTTTCAGTCGCACGATATGAATTCGATATTCAAGGGACAGATTGCGCGACAGGTTGTCGGGCAGGAGATACTTGCAGATGCCAATCAGAATAATTCAAACCTGCAACATTTCCCTTCCGGTAGTGCCGGTAACGGCGGAAAAATTTCATTCCGGCCTCCTGCATTGAATTTCTGGATCAGGGACAAGGCACAATCCACGGCCGAGGTCGATTTCATAATTCCATATGATGGATTGCTCATCCCGGTGGTCGTGAAATCCGGAGAGCCGGGCCGCCTGCGTTCGCTGCATCAGTTCATCGACCTTGCGCCACACGCATTCGCGGTAAGATTATATGCCGGTAGGCTGGGGATCCAGCAATCACAGACCATCCGTGGCAAAAAATTTTACCTGTTAAATCTCCCCTATTTCCTGGCCGGAAAAATCAGGGATCACCTCAAAGGTTTTATCAGGCTGGCGAATGGTTAAATTTGCGGTATAGAACTACTAATGCACCATATCAGAAAACTGAAACCAATGGAACCGAAAATCAAAACCTGGAAACAGACCCTTCTTTGGGTCGGGCTTTTCGCCCTGGCCATGGGTTACCTAGAAAGTGCCGTCGTGGTTTACCTGAGGGAGATCTATTATCCCGACGGATTCTCCTTCCCGTTGAAGGCAATGAGCAGGAAAATAGCGATCACTGAGTTATTCAGGGAGGCCGCAACCATCATCATGCTGATCAGTATTGGCCTGATGGCGGCTAAAAAACCCATTATTCGGTTCGCGCTGTTCATTTATTCCTTTGCCATCTGGGACATTTTTTACTACATCTTTCTTTACCTGCTGATCGGCTGGCCGGGCACCCTGCTTGAATGGGATTTGCTTTTCCTGATCCCCGTTGCCTGGATCGGGCCGGTAGTCGCACCCGTGATCAATTCCGTGACCATGACAGTGCTTGCCTTGTCCATAATCAAAGCTGAGTACAGAACCGGAAAGCCCGGGATGAATGCGTTTGAATGGACGCTGCTCATCATCGGGTCCGTGATCACCATCGTGGGATATACGGTCGATTATACCCTGTTCATGATAAATTCCGCCCCTGCTGCAGATTTATTTCTTTCAGTCTTAAGCTATGTTCCCACTCATTTTAACTGGTGGTTGTTTACCACGGGTGAATTCCTGTTCGTTTCAGCACTGATCAGTTACTGGCGGCGAACCGGGGTGCATCGGCATTAAGCCGCCATTTTTTATATACCTTAGCACACCATTTTTAAATTATTCCAGATTATGTCGATCGGTATTTCAAATATTTCCAAAATCTATGGCCAACAGAAAGCGCTGGATTCCATATCACTGGAAATAAAACCTGGCGGGATCACCGGGCTGCTCGGGCCCAACGGCGCGGGGAAGAGCACCCTGATGAAAATCCTTACCTGCTTCATCCCTCCTACCTCCGGCGATGCCTCGGTTTGCGGCTTCGATGTGCTGGAGCAAAGCATTGAAGTCAGAAAAAAAGTCGGCTACCTTCCCGAGAACAATCCGTTGTACCTTGATCTTTATGTGCGGGAATTCCTCACATTTATTGCAGGCACCCATCAACTGAAATCAAATATTGCACAAAGGGTGGCCGAAATGGTTGAGATCACCGGGCTTCAGGCTGAACAACATAAGAAGATCGGGGCCCTGTCGAAGGGTTACCGGCAGCGTGTCGGACTTGCCCAGGCCATGATCCACAATCCGGAAGTGCTGATATTGGATGAACCTACATCGGGACTCGATCCCAACCAGCTGCTCGAGATCCGCCATCTTATTACTGAAGTGGGCAAGACCAAAACCGTGATGATGTCAACGCACATCATGCAGGAGGTAGAGGCGATATGCAACCGGGCAATCATCATCCATAACGGCCGCATCGTGGCGGATGATTCAACCGGGAACCTCCATCAGATTGCCACATCCAGGGTGATTATCAAAGTTGAATTCAGTATACCGGTCAAACGGGAACTCCTGTTGAAAATTCCTGGTGTCACCGGTATTTTCCTGCCCGGAACCACCTATGATCCTCAACCATCCCGGCACTCAACTCCCGGACCAACGCAAATGAATGAATCAACTGTCTGGCACCTGGTATCAAAACCAGGGAGCGACATTCGGGCATCCGTTTTTCAATTTGCCGTTGAAAACAAATTCACGGTGCTTTCATTGCAAAGAGAAGAACAGAAGCTGGAGGAGGTGTTTCAGGAGTTAACCAGGAATTGAACGGGCAGCAGTGAACGATTTACGATTTTTGATTTTTCAGGGCGTCTGAGATAAATTCATGCGCCATTTTATTTCCAATTAATTTTATTTGCTAATTTTGCATCCAGAATAGTGGACAGATTTGATTGATTGCAACCACTGGAAAAAAATGCTAAAACAACATTTCCTACCATCAATCACCAATCAAATCATTCCATATTATTATTCGGCTGCTTGAGTTTGCAGGTAAAAGCAAACGCAAGGGCGTGACTTGAATCGTAAATCGTAAATCTAAAATTCAAAACATGGGATATTTATTTACATCGGAGTCCGTATCAGAGGGACATCCTGATAAAGTAGCCGACCAGATTTCGGATGCATTGCTTGATGAATTCATGAAATGGGACCCAGAGTCGAAGGTCGCGTGCGAAACTTTTGTTACAACAGGACTGGTTGTTTGTGGCGGCGAAGTGAAAACCCAGGGATGGGTTGACGTTCAGGAAACAGCCCGCCGGGTGATTCGTGAAATTGGATATACCAAGGCTGAATACCGGTTCGACAGCGATTCCTGCGGTGTAATCTCCACCATTCATGAACAGTCTCCTGATATCAACCAGGGTGTTGTCCGTGAGAAGAAAGAGGATCAGGGAGCGGGCGACCAGGGAATGATGTTCGGTTATGCATGCAATGAAATGGATAACCTGATGCCGATGTCAATTGAGCTCGCGCATATTTTCCTGCAGGAGCTGGCCGAAATTCGTCGCGAAGGAAAGCAGATGAAATATCTCCGTCCCGACAGCAAATCTCAGGTTACCATAGAATACGACGACAACGGGAAACCAATGCGCATCGATACGATCGTGGTAAGCACGCAACACGACGACTTTATCCAGCCCAAGGCGAACAACGCCAAGGCTGAAAAAGTTGCTGAAAAGGCAATGCAGGATAAGATCAAGGAAGATGTACAGAAGGTCCTGATCCCACGGGTTAAGAAAACCTTACCGGCGCGTATACAAAAACTTTTCCAGGGTGATTATAAATTGCATGTGAATCCCACCGGAAAATTTGTTATTGGTGGTCCCCATGGCGATACCGGTTTGACCGGCCGCAAAATCATTGTTGATACCTATGGAGGTCACGGTGCACATGGCGGCGGCGCTTTTTCGGGAAAAGATCCATCGAAAGTCGACCGGTCTGCTGCCTATGCAGCCCGCCATATTGCCAAAAACATGGTTGCCGCCGGGGTTTGTGACCAGGCCCTGATCCAGGTTGCTTACGCCATTGGCGTTGCCCAGCCGGTAGGTTTATATGTCAACACCTTCGGAACAGCGAAAGTAAAAGACAAGAAGGGAAAAGTCCTCACCGACGGTGCTATTGCAGAAAAGATCAACAAGATCTTTGATATGAGGCCCTATGCTATTGTCGAAAGATTCGGACTCAAGAATCCGATTTACCAGCCAACGGCCTCTTATGGCCATTTCGGCCGCGATTATTATACCAAGGAAATGGAGGTATTTTACCCGGTTAAGGGTTCAAAACCAAAGAAGGCCAACGGCAACGGGAAGGAAATTTACCTGAAAAAGGTGGATTTCTTTTCATGGGAAAAACTTGATTTCGTAGAGAAGGTCAAAAAAGAATTCGGACTGTAGCCCGACCTGTTATTTCCTCTGCATAATATACTTCGGCTGTTTGAGTTTGACTTCTTGTCCTGACTCCAATATCCGGAGTATTTTTATTTTAGTGAAGCAAAGAACCTGCCATGCGATACACCTGTTTCATTTTGCTGCTCCTGTTTATATTTCCGTCATTGCCAGCTGCGGCTCAGATCAATATAAAAACATACACCTCTGAAACCGATACGTTCTACTGGAAGCGGTATACTCACATTCCAAAACCGCTGAAAGTCAATCTGAAAAGGTTCACCGTATCAGGTTCCGGGAGGATCATCGAAACCTTCTTGCAGAAACATGCCGATCAGTTCCCTCAATTCGCCAATGATTCGGCTCCTCGGTTCAGCATCAAGGATTTGAAAAAGAGTCTTTATCCTGTCAGGATCAATGGAGATGACAACACGGATATAATTTTCAGCGGATTCAGCGGCGGGGAATCGGATATTGTCAGGATTTACATTAACCGGAATGACAGTTTTGAACTGGTTTTTGAAGATGATCAATACATATCAAAATATGAAACCTCTGGCGGATTGCCAACCGCCATGCAAACAGGAGATCCCGGTTCAGGTGACAACTACCTCTACTTTACCCGTGATTATAAAATTAAGCAGGAGAGCGGTAATCCATTGTTTATCAAAGGGAAGCAGGTCGTTGCTTACAAATATACCGAAGAACCCGTTACATATTTCCCACAACCACTGCCATTTATTGCGAAAAGGGACACCCTGCTATTGAGGGCCTCAGCGGCTCAACTCAACGAGCCATTCAATCCACGGCTTGACACTTTTGGGAACATCATTGCCAAATATCGCAGCAAGGCCAGGGGGCAAGCACTGGCATACAAATCAATCGGGAAAGGAAACGACTGGTACTTCGTGGAAATTTTCCCGGATGCTTCTCCATCCGCCTCCATCCTTTATGACATTGAAAAAATGCCGACCTTCATCCGCGGATGGGTTTCAGCCATGGCAATATCCCTGTCGGACGAATAACATAATCCTAACCGACCTTGCTGATACGCTTTAGCCGTTCAGCATCGAGAATCAGCACTTTCTTCCCGATAACTTCTATGATCCCCTCCTTGTGAAATTTCGAAAGGGTATGTATTACATTCTCGGTTGAACAGCCTGCAAACTCTGCAATTTCCTTCCTCGTAAGCAAAAGGATGAATTCGGAACTCAGAAAAACCTCCCTGGAAAGATAAAGCAATATATCGGCAATACGCCCATTGACCTGCTTGTGCGCCAGGCTGATGAAATTCAGTATCGAGGTCTTGAACATCCCGGTCATCATCTCCATCAGCTTCAGCATATAAAGACTGTTGGTCATGGCAATTTCAAGGAGCTTATGATAGTCGATGAAACACACATCACAATCTTCCACTGCCTGCACCGAGTATAGGTTCAACCCGTCGTTGATAGCATCACTGCCACCGATCATGGTTGGGGCACGAACAATGGTTAGAATCAAACCCTTTCCAATGTCATCATTCATGCAAAATTTCACGATACCGGATTGTAAAAATACCAGGTGGGCCGATTTGACACCCTGCTTCAGGATAACCTCCCCCCTGGAAAAATGCACCCTCCGGGAATTTGACTGGAGCTTCTGAAATTCGACGGAAGTAATGAACTGACAACTGATGGCCTTGAAGATGCAATGACTGCAATCAATTGAATCCGAATGCTTTAAATTCTCCATTGACAGGATAATAAAAAAAAAGGCTGCCCGGATAGGCAGCCCAAATTAATTAAGCAACGCCTAGCGCTTTACGATGAGTTTCTTTGTCTGACTTACCCTGCCATCAATGACCAGGGAGTAAAAATAGATCCCGTCACTCAGATTTTCCGTGTTGATGCTGACTTTGCCAGCGGATGACTGAAGTTGTTCACTGTATACTGTCGATCCAAGCAGATTCCGGATAATGATTGCACCGGTTACACCTGATGGGATAGAATAACTGAAACTGGCATGAACTGCGGAAGGATTGGGATAAGCGTTCGACAGCACTCCCAGTTTGACTTTTGCGTCATCAACACCCAGGGGATAGGTAGTATATTTAATCGTGACACTCACGGAGTCGTTCACATTGGACATATCATAAAAAACCCAGCGGACCACGCTCTCACCCGGTTTGAAATGCTGAAAGGCTGATTGGGTATAATGTCCGACAAAATCTGTTATGGTTTGTCCGGCAGTTATGGTTTGTGCGTTAGGGGAAATGTTGACAAACGGAGGATAACAACCACCAGCCCAGCACATCGTGATTTCCGTTGAATCAAGCATTGACAACTGCGATTTCTTGCATAAAACATCAATGGTTTTTGATCCGATATTCTTGACGTACATATAGGTTATCAACTCTACACTGTCGGGAGTACCTTCCTGTATGATGATTGCGTTTGGAGAGATAACACCTTGGCTGTTTGAAAGCTGCAGGCTCTGTGCATAAACTGACAGGCCTATTGCGGAAAGTAAAGTCAACGAGAGTAATAATCTTTTCATATGGGTGGGTTTTGAACTTGTTTCAGGGGCAAAATTACAAAATTTTCGGGATACAATTTCAACCTAACTTAATATTTAGTAATTTTGTAAGGTATTAATATAAAAATTGAAGCATATGAAAAGACTTCTACTTATTGTCATTCTGATGTTTGCCATGGCGGCAGGATACTCCCAGTCCCAGCGGCTTGTTTTGCTGGAAGAGTTTACTTCTGCGACTTGCGGACCATGTGTGAGTGCAAACAATAATTTCCACACGTGGCAAACGCAAAATCCCGACAAGTTTACTTCGATCTATTATCATGTAAACTGGCCGTCGCCCGGGGATCCCATGAACCTGGCCAATCCATCCGAAAACGGGGCAAGGGTGAGTTTTTATGGTGTGTCTTATGTACCTCAGTCGAATCTTGATGGAAATTATTACAATGGCAGTGCCAATGGCTGGAACATGACCTCGGTCAACAACCGTTACGCAGTACCCTCTCCTTTGGAGATCCAGTTGCAGCATCAGCTTTCGGCCGGTCAGGATTCTGTATTTTCAACAATGCTCATCAAGTGCACGCAGGATATTAATGCCAACATGACTGCCCAGAACGTGATCATTGAGAAATGGATCCACTTTAATTCAGCGCCGTGTGCCAACTCAAATGGCGAGCGGGACTTTTACAACGTAATGAAGAAAATGCTTCCCGGTTCAAACGGCACCACCATTCCATCCTCCATGGTTGCCGGGGATTACGTATTGCTTGAAGGTGCCTGGAAATTTGGAACTGTATATGATAAAACTCAAATTGCCTCAGTCGGTTTTGTCCAGAATAAAAACACCAAGGAGATATACCAGACAGCTAACAGTTCTGCTGATGCCCTGGTACTGCCCTACAATACTGACCTCCAGGTGATGGAAGTGCTCAATGTCGCTTCGAAAACCTGCAAGAATCATGTCGCACCCTCTGTCAGGATCCGCAACAATGGCAACAATCAAATCACGAGTGTGACCATAAAATACAAGATCAATGACGGAACGCTGAGTTCATTCACCTGGAACGGGTCGCTTGCAAGCATGAAAAAGACAACAATCGATCTTCCGGAATATCCCTTTGTAATCCTGCCCCAGAATGTACTTACGGTTTACACGACCAGCCCGAATAATGCATCAGATG
>CAZPWZ010000043.1:0-10840 GCA_964590675.1 uncultured Draconibacterium sp. | reverse complement strand
AAAAAGCGGTTCAGTAATAATGATCGGTGGTTTTGGGGAAGCAGGCAGTCCTATTGAACTGATCCATGCACTGATAGACCTGGGAACCAGGGACCTTACTGTGGTCAGTAATAATACAGGAAGTGGACATGTCGGCCTTGCTGCCCTTATTGAAAACCGGCAGGTGAAAAAAATGATATGTTCGTTCCCACGCACCGCGAACTCCACTGTTTTTCCCGATTTATACCGTAAGGGGGAGATCGAACTGGAGTTGGTTCCCCAAGGCACCCTTGCCGAAAGGATAAGGGCCGGAGGCGCCGGTATTCCGGCATTTTATACCCCTACCGGAGTGGATACTCCCCTGGCCATCGGGAAAGAGGAGCGAAGTATTGATGGCAGAAGATATCTCCTTGAATTCGCCATAAAAGCCGACTATGCCTTCGTCAAATGCAAAGCCGCCGACCGGCTTGGAAACCTGGTTTACAATAAAACGGCAAGAAATTTCGGTCCCATCATGTGCATGGCGGCAAAAACATCGATCGTGCAGTGCCAGGTGATCGTTGATGCAGGGAGGCTCGACCCGGAATCGGTGGTTACACCAGGCATTTTTGTTAAAAGGGTAGTCGAAGTTCCTCATCCTGCCCATGAATCCAGGCTTGTAAACGAAAACATGAGATATCCATGGACAAAACAGTAAAACCATCAGGCTGGAACCGTAGCCAGATGGCTCAAAAGGTTGCACATGATATTGCCGGCGGAGCATATGTTAACCTTGGAATAGGTCTTCCTGAATTGGTCGCGGCCTGCGTACCGGAAGGAAGAGAGGTTATTTATCACACCGAAAACGGTCTTCTTGGCATGGGCCCCTCTCCTGATGCCGGCACGGAGGATCCAGAGTTAATAAATGCAGGAAAGAAGGCTGTTACCGCATTGCCGGGTGCCTGCTATTTTCATCATGCCGACAGTTTTGCAATGATCCGCGGAGGTCACATTGATGTATGTGTTCTGGGAGCCATGCAGGTTTCGGAGAAAGGAGACCTTGCCAACTGGTCAACTGGCGAGGCTGATGCAATTCCCGCAGTAGGAGGCGCGATGGATCTTGTGAGCGGAGTAAAAACGATTTTTGTGATAACGCAACATACCACAAGAGAGGGGGAACCGAAGATCGTTGAAAACTGCACTTATCCCCTTACCGGCCGTAATGTTGTTGACAGAATTTATACCGACCTGGCAATCATCGATGTGACTGATCATGGCCTCTTCGTTAAAGAACTCGCTCCCGATGTAACCATAGAGTACCTGCGACAAAACACCGGCGCCGCAGTGAACCTTTATCCCGGTTCATCAGACAACCTGAATTAATTCAAAACTAACCGGTGAAATTTTCTATCCATGGAAACACAAAATCAATGCTCAAATGGAAACAAAACAATAAGTGATGAATTATTCCGGCAAGCCTGCAAGGTAATTCCCGGGGGGATCAGCAGAAATACCGTTTTCCGGGTTCCGCATCCTTCCTATGCTGCCAGTGCAGCAGGCTGTTATATCACCGATATTGAAGGTGTACGGCGCATTGATTTTGCAAACAACATGGCTTCTCTGATCCACGGGCATGCCCATCCGGCTGTTGTGGAATCTGTTATTGAACAGGTTAAGAAAGGAACGGCCTATATGATGGCCACAGAAACCGAAGTAAAATATGCGGAATTTCTATGCAACAGGGTTCCCGGGTTTGAAAAAATCCGTTTCGTCAATTCGGGTACTGAGGCGGTAATGGCCATGATAAAAGCTTCAAGGGCATTTACCGGGAGGTCCAAAATCGCCAAAGCCGAAGGGGCTTATCATGGCACCTATGATTTCGCGGAGGTGAGCCAGACCGCATCCCCTGCAAACTGGGGAGATATGAATAATCCCTGCAGCGTTCCGCTTGTAAAGGGAACACCGAAGGGCGTTTTGGATGATGTCATTGTTTTTCCGTTCAATGATGCCGAAAGAACCATTGCCATACTGGATCGGTATCAGGACCAGATTGCATGTGTTATGATTGATCCGGTTCCGCACCGGATCGGTTTATTTCCGGCCTCCGGTGAATTCCTGGATGCAATATTTAAATGGACACGACAGCATGGCGCACTGCTGGTATTCGATGAAGTTGTTACATTCCGTGTGAACTATGGCGGCGCTCAGGAAAATTACCAGATCAGGCCAGACCTTACGGCCCTTGGAAAAATAATTGGCGGAGGATTTCCGGTTGGGGCACTGGCAGGACGATCGGACGTAATGCAGGTCATGGATCAAAGGGAGAGTCCGCTCAGGTTCCCGTTGTCCGGAACTTTCTCTGCAAATCCCATCTCCCTGACGGCAGGATATGTGACCATGAAATTATTTGATCAGGATGCAGTCAATCATTTGAATGACCTGACCCTCATAGCCATTGAACAGATTAAAGAAGCGATAAAAATTGCCGGGGTTCCTGTTTGCGTCACCGGCGCCGGTTCCATGTTCAGGTTTCATTTAAGGGCCACGCCACCGGAATCATACCGTGAAGCATACCAGACAAAAAAAGAGACAGAAATAATAAATTCATTTCTTGACGAGCTCTATCTGAATGAGAAGTTACTGCTGGTCAATACCGGTTCATGCATGTTTTCAACTGCACTGACCATGCATGAAGTGGATCAGCTTTCTGATGCCGTGTTACATGGATTCAGGATGTTAAAACCTGAGCTGGAAAAATTACCATAAAACTCAAATTTGAATATGAACGAAGCATTCATCTGTGATGCCATCAGGACCCCGGTAGGGAGATTTGGCGGTGCTCTTTCTTCAGTGAGGACTGACGATCTTGCGGCAATCCCATTAAAAGCGTTAATGGACAGGAATCCGAAAACAGACTGGCATGCCGTTGATGACGTGCTCATGGGGTGCTCCAACCAGGCCGGCGAAGATAACCGCAATGTGGCACGCATGGCGTTGCTCATTGCAGGGTTTCCCCATACTGTTTCGGGTGCAACCATAAACCGGTTGTGCGGCTCAGGAATGGATGCTGTCGGAACTGCGGCAAGAATAATCCGTGCAGGCGAAGCTGAATTGGTTATTGCGGGCGGGATTGAAAGCATGACCCGGGCCCCTTTTGTCATGGCAAAAGCCGCTGCAGCCTTTTCCAGATCGATGGAGGTTTTCGATACGACCCTGGGCTGGAGGTTTATCAATAAAGACCTTAAAAATCTTTACGGCGCTGAGTCCATGATGGAAACTGCTGAAAATATTGCATCAGATTATAAAATAACCCGTGAAGACCAGGACAAATTTGCTTACCTGAGCCAGCTCAAGTGCAACCAGGCCCGGGCCAACGGGTTGCTGGCTGATGAAATTATCCAGGTGATTATTCCTCAGTCAAAAGGCGAACCATCGGTTTTTAAGGAAGATGAGCATCCCAGGTTGACATCGCTTGAAAAATTGAATGCATTAAAACCACTTACGCATGAAAACGGGACCATCACTGCCGGAAACTCTTCGGGGATTAATGATGGAGCAGCCGCCCTGATCATTGCCTCCGAAGCGGCAATAAATAAATACCATCTGACTCCGATGGCCAGGATATCGGGTATGGAAACTGCAGGTGTTCTTCCACGCATTATGGGCATGGGACCAGTCCCCGCTACCCGCAAACTTCTTGCAAGGTTGAAATTGTCATTGGATGATATTGATATCATTGAACTTAATGAAGCCTTTGCAGCCCAGGCATTAGGGTGTATCCGCGAATTGGGACTTGCAGATGATGACCCCAGGATAAATCCGCTTGGAGGCGCTATTGCTTATGGGCATCCATTGGGGATGAGCGGGGCCAGACTCATCACGACTGCTTGTTATCAGTTACAACGATCAAATCAAAAAAAGGCTCTTTGCACAATGTGCATAGGTGTTGGACAGGGTATATCCATAATCATGGAAAGAGTTTGAGCAATTATTATTGTCACCAACTTCTTTATCTGTTAACAACCTCTTAGTGAAATTTCATGAATCGATTGATAAGCGTTAAAACTTCTAAAGACATTTTTCCTGACCTCCTTCATACACCAATTGGGGACCTTTTAGAATATCATAACTTACTGCGCAGGCCGGATTCATACACAAATGCGCAAATTTTAATCGGGATGTGTATGGATAACCGGAAACACTTGCGGATTCCCGACAATTTTGCATTTATTATCCGTGCTGGTGGAGCAAATTTACGATATAGTGCCTTTAAGGTATCATATGCCATCGCGGTCGGAAATATCAGACATATTGCCGTTATAGTCCACAATAACTGCGGAATGGTGAACCTACTTGCACGAAAAAGTCTTTTTATAAACGGATTGGTTGATAATGCCGGCTGGGACAAGGAAAGGGCAGAAGAGCACTTTATGAGGTTTGCCCCGCTGTTTGAAATTGGGGATGAAATTGATTTCGCCCTCAGTGAAGCAAAACGATTGCGTTCTGTTTATCCGGGCATAACCGTTGCTCCTTTGTTTTATCGTGTTGAAGACAATCTGCTATATTTGCTGGAGAGAGCATGATCATAAATTTTCCAATTAAAATCAAACAAATCTGACAATGGAACTCATTTATTCGGCACTGGAATTTTTTTTACGATTAGATACCCATCTGTTTTCAATGATTCAGAACTATGGAATCTGGATTTATGCCATTCTGTTTTTAATCATTTTCGTTGAAACAGGTATCATTCTGATGCCATTCCTGCCGGGTGATTCCCTTTTATTTGTTGCAGGAACTTTCTGTGCAGGGGTTGTTAACGAGGCGGGGAATACAGCCGAATTAAATTTATGGATAGTCATTGTGCTTCTTATAATCGCTGCGGTTTTAGGCGACAGCCTGAATTATTATCTGGGGAAAACAATCGGCTTGAAATTAGTCTCATTTAAGGTGAAAGGCCGTCAGTTGGTGAAGCAAAAATACATTGACCAAACACATGTGTTTTATGAAAAACATGGACCGAAAACGATCATTATTGCCCGGTTTGTGCCGATCGTCCGGACCTTCGCCCCATTTGTTGCAGGCATTGGGGCTATGAATTATGCCAAATTCATCCGGTTTAATGTTTTTGGAGGTTTTGTGTGGGTAATCAGTCTGGTATTATTGGGTTATTTCTTTGGCAATTTGTCTTTTGTACAAAAGAATTTCGAGTTCGTAGTTTTTGGAATTATTGGATTGTCATTGTTGCCGATGATTATTGAAGCAATTCGGGTCAAATTGATAAAAACTGAAAAGAACTTACATGCTGATGAAGCGCATCAATCTAAAAACTAGTTTATTAGCATAACTGCCATTTTAAAAGCCAAGAAGTCTGTAGCGTGATTTTCTGGCTGTTACAAAAATACCGAACAAAGGTTATCCTTAACAGGTTACTCTGGTTCCGCAGGGAAAATTAACTGCCTGTACAGGTCCGGAATTGGGTTCTATTTATTCTTGTTGTGCCCCTGGCCGGGATTTGTTGAATTTGGATGATGCGGATTATTTGAATTCTTGTTCCATCCCTTTGGCGTTCCGGGGTGAGATCCCCTTGGAGGAGGAATACAGGATGACAAACCTGTCAGATATATCAAAATCACAGCAATTGCGAAAATCAGTTTTACTTTTTTCATACCGCTTTTATTCATGAAACAAAGGTCGGAACTATTAATTCTGAAAGCATTACACAATTATGTAAGATCCTTGCATAGTTCACACATGGAGGTAATATGCGCAAAGGTTTTGGATCGTTTAAATAAACGCAGCCAGGTTCATGGCAAAGAACCACGAAAAACCTTCATTGCTTGTCCATTCTCCTTTTGATAGATTTTAGTTTCCAACCGTTTACGATTTTCATAATTAATAGTTGAAGTTTAATTAATAAAAAGGTACACCTTTACCAAATAATTCAATTTTTAACTTTTCTAACCTCCATTCAATGAAAAAAGTCTTCCTGCTTTCCATAATCCTCCTCCTGTGTTTTGCCTTAACTCATGCCCAGGTCAGCATCAGCAATGATGGCTCGGAGCCTGTATCAAGCGCCATGCTTGACATCAAGCATCCCAACAAAGGATTACTCATACCCAGAGTGGCGCTTACCGGCACCAATGATACCGGCACCATTCCGTCTGCCGCCATATCCTTGCTGGTTTTCAATACGGCAACCACGGCCGGCGGAACATCGGTTAGCCCCGGCTATTATTATTGGGATGGTTCCGCATGGCTTAGGCTTGGCTCAGGCTCCTTCACGGGTTCAGGAGATAGTTCCTGGTTGCTCACGGGGAATACAGGGACGGATCCATCCCTGGATTTTATCGGCACTACGGATAATGCCCCGTTGCAGTTTAAAGTAAGTAATATAAGATCGGGTTATATAGGAATTCCTGCGAATGATGGCAATGTTTTCTGGGGATACCAGAGCGGGCTGAACAATACAGGATTCAGCAATGTCGGATTGGGCATCAGGGCTTTATTTTCAAACACCGCCACTGCTAACCTTGTTGCAATTGGTGATTCTGCCTTGTACAGTAATACGACAGGTTTTCGAAATACTGCAGTCGGCTCGAAAGCCCTTTATCTCAATACAACGGGCAGCAGAAATACTGGTACCGGATACCGTACCCTGTATTCAAATACCACAGGAAGCTATAACAGCGCAAACGGGTATTTTGCACTCACAACAAATACAACGGGAGGATTTAATACCGCCAGCGGGGTGAGTGCCCTTTTTGCAAATACCACAGGCAGTTACAATGTAGCCAGCGGGGTTAATGCGCTCACTCTTAATAACACCGGCAACAACAACGTCGCCAATGGTTATCAGGCACTGTACTCAAACACGGCAGGTTACAGCAATGTGGCCATCGGCATAAAATCTTTGTATTTTAATACAACAAACACGAATCTAGTTGCTGTCGGGGATTCAGCATTATTAAGGAATACCGCCGGAATGGCAAATACTGCCATAGGTTCAAAATCATTGTATGCCAATACCAGCGGCAACTATAACACCGCACTGGGCAGTAATTCACTGCAGCAAAATACCACCAGCAGTAATAACAGTGCTTTTGGATTTTCTTCCCTTAGATACAATACAACAGGAGAAGATAACACGGCCACGGGAGCATCCGCGCTCCTAGCAAATACTGCCGGAGAAGGCAATACGGCGACTGGAGCCTATGCGCTACTATTTAATACTACAGGAATCAACAATACGGCGAATGGGACATTTGCCCTTTTTTCAAATACCACCGGCAGTAACAATGTGGCATTGGGTGTAAAGGCTTTGTTCTCAAGTACTGTCGCTTCTGATCTTGTAGCCATTGGTGATTCTGCCTTGTATAATAACACCGGTTCCTTTAATACTGGTATCGGATCAAGGGCACTTTATTCAAATTCAACGGGATACAATAACACCGCCATTGGCCGAAACGCCGGTTTTTTTAACACCACAGGGTTCAACAATTCATTTTTAGGATTGTCCACCGGCGCCTTTAACACTACAGGGACGAACAATTCGTTTTTTGGCACGACTGCCGGTTATGCCAACACTACTGGAAATGCGAATTCATTTTTTGGTATGAACACAGGCGCCTCCAATACAACCGGCCCGGAAAACTCGTTTTTTGGTGTGGCAGCCGGTTTCTCCAATACGATGGGTGGACACAACTGTTTTTTTGGCATGGCTGCAGGTTACACCAATGTTTCGGGGAATGATAATTCATTTTTTGGCCAGGATGCCGGTTTTCTCAATACTACAGGTGATCGGAATTCTTTTTTTGGCAGGGATGCGGGTGGCGACAACACAACGGGTGGATACAATGCCTTTTTCGGTTCAGGTGCAGGCCAAAGTAACACCACAGCGCTTTACAATTGCTTTTTCGGGGCGGGTGCAGGAACCTTATGCACCACAGGAGAGCATAATTCATTTATTGGTCATCTCTCAGGCCTGTCAAACGTTACAGGAATGGAAAACACGCTGATCGGGGGCTATACAAATGTCAGTTCAGGTGCGTTAAACAATGCAACGGCCATTGGTTTTAATGCCGTTGTTGATGCCAGCAATAAGGTGCGCATCGGGAATACTGCAGTTACGGTTATTGAAGGACAGGTTGCATATTCCCTGCCCTCTGATGCACGGTTTAAATACGACATCCAAAACAATGTTCCCGGACTCGCTTTTATTAATAAACTCAAACCCGTCACCTATTATTTTGATGAGCAAAAGCTGGCCGAATACACCAAAACAGGGATTATCAATAATAGCGTGATTATCCCGGCTCCTGGTAATGAAGAAAAAATTCTGCATACCGGCTTTCTGGCACAGGACGTTGAAAAGATCTCACTGGAACTGGGCTACAGCTTTGATGGAATTCATGCACCCGCAAATGATCAGGACCACTACAGTCTTGCCTACAGTCAGTTTATCATGCCATTGGTAAAATCAATTCAGGAGCAGCAGGTGATTATTGAGAATCAGCAGGTGCAGATTGAAGATCAGCGCCATGCACTGGAAATTTTGAAATCGAGGGTTGAAGAACTTACCAAAGCCATTAACAGTTTGATAAACAAATAGATTTGGGATTATAAACACGCATTTTTGCCTGCAGGCCGGAAATGCAAGATAAACGACCATAAATGGTGCAAAAAGAATCAGGATCCATAATCCGGATTAATACAGCACCGAAGATTGTGTAAAATGTTGTTTTATCACTGATTCCTGAGTTAACAATCTTCATATCTTTACCGGGTGATTAGATCCGATAAGTTTGGGAAGTTTGACAATGAATCAAAACAATTAATTTCGAACATTATGCGCAAAATATTTCTTTCTGGCCTTTTGATCCTCCTGATTCAGCCGGTTATCCATGCCCTTGAAACGGTGGTGGATTATAGTATCCTGCTTAAAAATGTCACCCTGGTGCCGGTCCCCAATGCCGGTGAATACCTCGCCTCCTTTGCAAACCAGGGCGAACGATTCAGCCAGGGACAAATTTTCAAGATTGTCCAGTTTTATGAAACACCGGGTCCGGCAGATAAAGCCATGCTGAAAAACGCCGGGATCGAACTACTGGATTACCTTCCAAACCTGGCCTATTTTGCAGCATTAAAAAGCGATTTGAATACGGATGCCATTGTCAGCTATAAGATCCGGAGCATCATGGATGTTGAGCCTGATTACAAGCTGGCCCCGGTACTTTTCAATGAAAATTACCCAGGTCATGCGCTCCTGCCTGATGGTAAAATCAGGTTGGTGGTAAGCTATTACCCGAACCTGGATCCCTCGCAGGTAGTTGCATCGCTGGCAGGTGATGGGCACAAGGTTGAAACCCGCGATGATTTCGGCAAATTTGTGGGCCTGGTTGCCTCCATCACGGATATCAGGAAGATCGCGGCTTTACCCTATGTTGTATTTATTGAACCAGGGATCCCGGAACCGGAGCCTGAAAACTATACCGGACGCACATTGCATCACACCAACGTGATTGCTTCCGATTATGGCGCCGGTCGTCATTACGATGGCACCAACGTTAATGTAATGCTCCAGGATGACGGGATAATCGGGCCGCATATCGACTACCAGGGGCGCATCGGCGCACAGTTTTTAACCAATAACGGCGGTAATCACGGCGACCATTGTGCCGGGATCATCATGGGCGGTGGCAATATCGATTCCAGGGCAAAAGGCAATGCATTTGGCGCTACGCTCTATGTTTACAGCGTGAATCCCGGCTATCCGGGTTTTACAGCCATACCAACTGTTTACAGCAGCCTGGGGATCAGGGTTACCTCTGCTTCGTATGGAGATGGATGCAATACCGGCTATACTTCACTCACCCGTACGCTCGACCAGCAGGTCAGGACCTACCCATCACTGTTACATGTTTTTTCGGCCGGCAATTCCGGCACAGAAAATTGCGGTTATGGCGCTGGTGCAGGCTGGGGGAATATCACCGGCGGTCATAAAGTCGGTAAAAATGTTATTGCCGTGGCCAATCTCGATTACCAGGATAATCTCGCCGGATCGAGCAGCCGCGGGCCTGCACATGATGGCAGGATAAAACCCGACCTGTCTGCCAAAGGAACGGATGTTTATTCAACGGTCGACCCAAACACCTACGCTCTTAAATCAGGAACCTCCATGGCCTGCCCGGGAACCGCGGGTACCCTGGCGCAACTGATCCAGGCCTATCGTGAACTCAATAACGGCCAAGATCCTATGGCTGGATTGCTCAAGGGAATCATGCTGAATACCGCTGAAGATCTTGGCAATCCCGGCCCCGATTTTAAATACGGCTGGGGCAGGCTCAATGCCATGCGCGCAGTCCAGGTAATTGAAGAACAAAGATTTGACTCCGGCAGCATCACCCAGGGGGGGGCGATTGGACACACCATCCAAGTTCCGGCCAATACGGCTCAGTTCCGGGTGATGGTTTACTGGACCGACTACCAGGCTTCAGTCAACGCCACCGTGGCGCTGGTGAACAACCTGAATATCACACTCACCGATCCATCATCAGCGATCTGGCACCCATGGGTGCTGAGCCACTATCCTCATCCCGACAGCCTGAATAAGCCTGCCATCAGGGGTGTTGATGCAAGGAACAATATGGAGCAGGTAACCATTGATAATCCTGCAGCCGGAACCTATGATCTTAATGTCCAGGGATTCAATATTCCGCAGGGACCTCAAACCTATTATGTTGTATATGAATTCATTCCTGAGGCCGTGATCCTGCCCTACCCGCTTGGCGGGGAGACCCTGGCACCTGGCGAAACTGAAACCATCCGGTGGGATGCTTTTGGAGCCGGTGAGACCTTTACCATTGAGTTTTCATCTGACAAC
>CAZPWZ010000042.1:0-10858 GCA_964590675.1 uncultured Draconibacterium sp. | reverse complement strand
GCCGGCATGCGAGCCATCGGCGAAGGCATTATCCTTGTCTATGGCCCGGGTGCCTCGATCATCGCACCGGATCCGGACATGATGATTTATGCTGATATGGCCCGGTGGGAGATCCAGTTGAGAATGCGCCGCAATGAAGTGTCGAACCTTGGAATCAATAATCCCGATGAGAACATCGAAGGCAAATACAAGCGGGGCTATTTTGTTGACTGGAGGATTTGCGACCGGTTGAAAAGAAAAGTAATGCCGGGGTGCGACTGGATTCTCGATACAAACCGCAGGCACCAGCCTGGTATGATCTCCGCAAGTGCATATTTTGAAGGGATAAAGCAGGCGGTTAGCCGTCCCTTCAGCGTGGTTCCCTATTTCGATGCAGGCCCGTGGGGTGGTCAATGGATGAAAGAGATGTTCGACCTTCCGGATGAATTGTCGAATTATGCCTGGTGCTTCAATTGCGTACCTGAAGAAAACAGCCTTTATCTGAATTTCGGTGGGAACAGGTTCGAAACACCTGCGATCAATCTTGTCTTTTTCGGACCGGAAGAATTGCTTGGGGGTTATGTCCGTGATCGGTTTGGTGACGAATTCCCCATCCGGTTTGATTTCCTCGATACCATGGGCGGTGGTAATTTAAGCCTGCAGGTTCATCCGCTTAAGGATTATATCAAAGAGCAATTTGGCATTCATTATACGCAGGACGAAAGTTATTACCTTGTCCAGGCAGGTGAAGGGGCGAAGGTATACCTGGGAGTCAAGGAAGGAATTGATCCCGGCAGGATGATCACGGATCTGAAAGCGGCAGAGAGCGGCGATTCCGGGTTTGAGGACGCCCATTATATCAGCACATGGCCGGCCCGAAAGCATGATCATTTTTTGATCCCGGGCGGGACCATTCATTGTTCCGGCAAGGACTGCATGGTGCTGGAGATCAGCGCTACGCCTTACATTTTCACTTTCAAATTGTGGGATTGGGGCCGCCTGGGCCTGGATGGCCACCCAAGACCGATCAACATCGACCATGGCACCCGGAACATCCAATGGAACAGAACTGAAAAGTGGGTCAGGCAAAACCTGGTTAACCGGGTCGAAATGATGGATGAAGGGGAGGGCTGGCGAGAGGAAAAAACCGGGCTGCACGAACTCGAGTTCATCGAGACGCGCCGGCATTTTTTTACAAAAAGGGTTGTCCATCACACCAACCATGGGGTCAATGTGCTGACCCTGGTCGGGGGCCGGGAGATCATCGTCGAAAGCCCTTCCGGGTCATTCGATCCCTTTGTGGTGCATTATGCCGAAACATTCATTGTTCCCGCCGCGGTCGGAGCATATTCCATCAGGCCTTACGGTGAATCGGATGGCGCCGAATGCATCACCATCAAGGCATTCATCAGGCAAAACGAAAATCAGATAGACTAATTGATTGCATTTAGGATAATAAAAGCTCTGAACATCAATTTAACCTTAGTATTTCTCTGGCGAATATTCTGTCTTGCTGCCGGATGGTCGTACCGTATAGCTTTCGCCGAACAGCCAGATCACCATGCCTTCGGGGAGGGGTATTGAAATGGTCGCATCACCCGCAGTCCAGCCTCCGCTATTGAGTCTGAAATAGCCGGTCCACACGATGTCAAATTAACGCTCAAGCTTTTGTGGCAGTACATTACGGAACCGTACATTGAATGAAGTTCCGTTTTGCCTGGCGATATTGATGGTTCCGCAAAGTTGTTCTACGAGCAGTCTTACAATGTAAAGCCCAAGTGACTTCTCCGTGTCCATAGTTGAGGACTCAGGCAGACCCACTCCGTCATCTTGAATTGTAAGCTCACACATCTGATTTTGTCCTGCCTTGACGATCACCCGGATATTACCCGTGGCACCATCCGGGAACGCATATTTAAAGGCATTGGTAAGCAGTTCGTTGATGATGAGCCCAACAGGGAGGGCAGTCTCAATACCGACATCCATGGGAACAAGATCAAGATCCAGTTTAACCTGCTGCCCGGTAAATGTAGTCATGATCTTGTATGCCAGCGATTCAATATAATCTGCCAGGGGGATCCGGTCAAGATTTTCAGAACGGTAAAGATGTTCGTGAATGAGCGCCATGGAACGTATCCTCATTTGGATATCAATGATGATGCGTGAAAGTTCTTCGCTGGCATTATTCCGTAACTGGAAATTCAGGAGACTGATCACGATAGCCAGATTGTTTTTTACCCGGTGATGTATTTCTCTCAGCAGAACCTCCTTTTGTTCCGCGCTGCGCCGTTTCAGATCTTCAATCTCCTTTTCCTCCGACCGGTCGCGGATCATGATAATCACTTTCTCTACGCGCTGGTCTTTTAGAATGGGAATTCTGGTAATTTCAGTATGCAGCAAGCGGTTATGCCAGGTAAATTTTTCCAGGTCAGTTGATGGCGCCCCTTTGCTGAATACGAGTCTGATAGCGTCCAATGAATTATTTCCGATGAACGGGTACCCGGCTCGTATTTCTTCACCGATGCATTCGGGGTTTAAATTTTGACTTGCCAGTTCATTCCTGACAGCCGCATTGACCATGACGATTTTGTCTTGTTTATCAACCACATAAATCCAGTCGGGGAGTGCATCCAATGTATCGCGGTACTCAATATCTGACCTTCGGAGAGCCTCTTCAACCTGCCTGCGCCGGGTAATGTCCAGAAAATCAACAGCAATTTCATTTGGACCAGTTCTGAATACACACACATGGTAGTACCCGGAAAATCGTTCTTCTTCGTAGGCAATCTCAAAAGATTGTGAGCCAAGTTCGTTTTTAGCCACCCGCCTGTAAAGGTCGGGAATGTCAGTTTTCTTCAAACCCGGAAATGCTTCTTCTATCGTTTTCCCCAGTAATTCCCCGTGCGATATCCCGATAGTCAGGTCCGATGCAGGATTGGCGCCTGTGAAAATAAGCCGGTCATAATGGTCCAGGTGATAGAAATACATCGCTGTTGGAGAGGATTCCACGATACTGCGGAATTTCTCCTCCGATTTCCTTATTTGTTCCTCTGCCTGTTTACGTTCAGTGATATCCCGGACAATGGCCCACATGCCTTCGGTTTCCCCGGAATCGTTTATGAATAAGAACGTACGAAGTTCCACCGGGAAAACAGTGCCATCCTTTTTAATATACTCCTTCTGGTATACAGGTGAATGTTTTTTCGGCAATATCTGCTCAATGACAATTTTTTGTTCGAAATCATGCCAGGAGGCCGGGGTCAGGTCTTTGTATGTGAGCAAAGCAAGTTCTGCAGCCGTGTATCCGACCATGCGCTGATATGCTTCATTACTGTCGCTGATCTGACCATGCATGTTCACAAAAACATAACCATCCATCATGCTCATGTGCAGGTTCCTGTACTTCTCTTCACTCTTCTTCAGCGAAATATCAGTAGTCGTTTCAACGGTCATATTTTTTGTTGCATGTGTGATTTGTCAATAGAGGTGAAAATATGCATTCATCGTTTTCCAGTTCAAAGGTATATAATAATTTCAGGTTAATTCCTCCAAATCATCGGTAACCGGGGTGAAATTGCCGTTATCCAATAAATTGAGCTTAAAGGCGTGATAAACGTGCAAACCTATGGTTTCAACGACCACTTTTAATCTTTAAAAGAGTTGTTTTTATCCTGAGCCAAGGCTGTTATATATTTGCCGCCATCATGATTCTTGTGCATGAACCTCATAACATACTTTTTACCTCATGGCGTTGCTGGTTACAAATGGTTTTTGGTGAAACATAGTAAAATTCTTCGGGAACTGCTTGGTAAAGGTATTTTTAATGATGGAGAAGCTCGGAATCATTTTCTTCCGGGGATTTGTTTGCAGCGGATCCCCTGTTAGGATGAGGCTGTCGGGGCAGACAGCCTCATCTTTTTAACCCGGTTATTCTTTTATTTACTAACCCTATAAATACCTGTTCTATGAAAAAAACTACTCTTGTTCTGGCTGCTTTTTTCCTGGCTGTAACGGCCTTTCCGCAGCACAAACGCGTGGTCCCCACTGCGGCCCTGGAAAACCTGATCCTTCCGGCCCCGGTACTTATTGATGATTACAATAATTATTTACAGCCTGTTAATGGTACCGTCAATTCAAAAGCCGCACTCGATGAAGTCATAGGTTCATCGGCGGTTTACGACCAGCAAACCAATGCAACGGTGCCAAACCGTCTTTACTTGTGGCCTGACGGGGCTGTTTCGGCATGCTGGATGATGAGCAATATTGCCGGCAACGCCGATCGTGGTACCGGCTATAACTACAGTGATGGCTCCTCATGGGGCATGGCGCCTGGTTCCAGGATTGAAAGCGTAAAAGCCGGATGGCCGGCGATCAACCGGTGGATGGGTAACGGAGAACTGATAATATCGCACCGCACCACCGTCAACCTTGTCATGAATACCCGTCCGGTAAAGGGTACAGGTGCATGGACCGAAACCATGGCCCCGACCTCTCCCGCCAGTGATGCACCGCTAGTGTGGCCCAGTGTCATCACCAATGGGACCAACTTTCAGAATATTCATATTCTTGCCTTAACCAGGAAAGTTTCCAATGGCGGCACGATCTATAAAGGGCTCGATGGTGCGCTGCTGTATTACAGGTCACTCGATGGCGGTGTAACCTGGGATAAGAACGGAATCCAGTTCCCGGGCCTTGATTCAAGCAACTACCTGGGATTTTCGGGCGACACTTACACCTGGATTGAACCACATGGAGATACCATTGCATTTATCTGCGGTGGGCATTGGGTTGATACTTTCCTTATGAAATCATATGATAATGGAAATACCTGGACCAAGGTGCCTATCCTCCCAAATTATTATTGCAAGAATCCTGACAACCAGATCACGCCGAGATTCATTTGCAGTGATGGTTCATTTTCTGGTGTAATGGATAAAAACGGTATTTTCCACGTTGCATATGGCCGCATGCGGGCACTTGACGATGGTACCGGTAAAATGTATGCTCCCGGAACCGATGGACTTGTTTACTGGAATTCGACCATGCCTGTTATGGATACAGCCATTGTGACCGATATCGATACACTCATTGCACATGACCTTTGCATTGGTTATGTCGCATCAAACTCAGCCGGGGATACTATTGTCGATTTTCCATATTATGGTGTCAGCCTTTCAAGTTATCCTCAAATGACCATCGACAACTACAATAATATCTATTTTATATGGTCGGGCGTGACCGTGGGAAATCCCTCGCCTGATCCGTTCAATTACCGCCATATATGGGGAAGGGCATGGTTTAACGGGAAACCGGCATGGTCCGAAATGTAGGACTTTAACTCCAGTGTGCTTTACATGTTCCAGGAATACGTATACCCCGCCATGGCAAAAGGCATTAAGAACAATAACCTCCAGGTACTGACACAAACCTCTTCGCAGCCTGGTACCAATGTTGGTGCCTCCGGTACTGCACCTCCGGTGCCGGTGCACAGTGTGAACCTTGAATACCGCGAAATTCCTACCTCTGAGTTCATTTCAGCTGGAACGGATGCCAGCCGCGCTTCGGTCAGCAATGCCGTGACCCAAAATTTCCCGAATCCTGCGAAAGGATCGACCTCTTTTATGATCACTGTCAGTTATCCTGCCCCCGTGATGGTGGAAATCAGCAACATAATGGGGCAACCGGTCACGACGAACAACCTGGGAATGATGCAACCCGGAACCCATCAGGTGAGCATTGACTGTGGTTCACTTACCCATGGAATCTATTTCTATACAGTCAATATCAATGGAGAATTATTCACCCGGAAGATGATCGTGGAATAGGTTCTGTGATTCGATCTTATAATTCGGGTTGTTTGAGCTCGCAATAAATATCAACCTCTATAGCTATGCATTATAAAGGAGGCTGCCCGGTTTGGACGGCCTCCTTTTATTTTATGGAACAAAAGATTGATTCAGCTTGCTATTACCCTGGTGAAAGACTAGAATCCGGCAGCTGAAGCTGACCTGCATAAGCGGAATCCCACATAACCATAGCGGTAAGTCGGATTTGCACTTTCACGATCCGCTACCCGGAGACCGGCATAATCGTAAAACCAGCTTCCCCCGCGGATGACCCGGTAGGTTCCCTCAGCCGGTCCGCCGGGATTTGAATCAGGGGATACCTGGTACCAGGTTGAAGAATACCAATCGGCACACCATTCAAAAACATTGCCGCTCATATCGTAAATACCCAGCTCATTCGGTTTTTTCCGGCCGATGGGATGCGTTTTTGCCGAGGAAATTCCGACTTTCCACGCAACAGAGACATCGTTGTTACTCCCGCTATATTTATAGCCCTTTGAGATGGGGCCACCCCTGGCTGCGTATTCCCATTCTCCTTCCGTCGGGAGCCTGTAATTCATTTGGGTTTTCTCGTTGAGTTTCTCAATGAATTCCATCACATTGTACCAGCTTACCCGCTCCACAGGGCAACTGTCACATCCTTCAAAATAACATTTGTTTGTGTCCTGGTCCATGATCATTCTCCACTGATGTTGCGTCACCTCGTACTTCCCGATATAGAAATCATCAAGCACGACTTCATGAACCGGCGATTCATCACTTCCTCCAATGTTGCAGCCCATTTTAAATTTTCCACCCGGTACATAGACCATCTCTATCCTCAAACCTGTTGCCAGTTGTGTTGACAGTAATGAGTCTCCCTGCTGGCCTCTAATATTCGATACCCCTGTCATCTGCTTCTTCCAGGGATCAGAAGATGCATCCCCGGCAGTTTCCTGTGCCGGGATGGATCGGATTGAAATGTACAGGAGGCTGCCGATTAATCCCATGGAAATCAGGAACCTGGACATAAGAATGGTTTATTTAATACAGATCATCTTACGAATGTATACCGAATTTTGGGTTTTCAGCACATATTCATACACCCCGGCGGGATGGTCCCCGGAGTTAAATGTTGCCTGGTGATCTCCTGCAATGACAAACCCGTTTACCAGCACAGCGATCTCCTTTCCCAGGGAATTATAAACCTTTAAGCTTGCTTGTCCCGGTATTCTCATGTGATATCTGATGGATGTGTTGCCACTGGATGGATTCGGAACATTCTGGAATAATTGCGGAGTATCCTTTGTCACTGGATTTTCAGCCAAACCGGTCAGCAAGCCGGAGATATCGACCCAGTAACTATCACTATTCCGCCCGAAAAACAGAAACCGGTTATCCCGGGTTACAAAGCGTGAATATTCATCCTGGGGGGTATTGATCGTGCTGTCAAATAATTCGGCTTTAGTCCAGGTCCCGTCTGGTTTACGATAACTGATCGCCAGGTCTCGCTGGGAAAGCGGATCCGGTGTTTCTCCAACATCAAACACAAGGTAACTCTCGTCTCCTGCTATATGGGGATTCAATGGTCTGTTCAGGTAATTTATGCTGTCTGTAAGTTTCTCAGGTTCAAGGTAATTGCCGTTAACAAACCTGGAAATAAAGATCCCGGGATCATTGTTATCTGCAATGGCTAAGTATAAATTGCCGTTGCCCGCAGCAGAAGCCTTTATAACGAAATGTTCCTTGATAGGGGAGTCCATCATGACAGGGTCGGACCACCCGGTACCGGCTTTGTCTGAATACCAGAGATGACGGTCATAAAAGGGAGAGGGTGGTACAGGCTGGTAGCTGGCAAAATAGAGCCGGCTGCCGTCAGGGGTAAGGTGCGGGCACTGATCCATTTCTATCGAAAAGAAAACCGTATCAAATTCCGGCCAGTTGCCTCCCTCATCTTTCGTTGACATGAGTATCGATGAAAAACCAACAGACCATCTTGATGAAAAGCACCCCTTCCCATCAGGCGAAAAGGTGATAACTGAAATGAATTCAGGAAGCAGCCCCGGTGCAAAGACTTCAGGAGTATTCCCCGGAATTGGCTGACCCAGGTAAGGTCCGCCCTGGAACTGGCCATAAACCATTATAACAGACAGAACCAATCCTAATGGAATAAGTCCACGGGTAAGAAAATTTGTCTTCATGTGATGAACCATTTTATTCACCCTGAGATAAGATGAAATTTAATTAATCTAAGATAGATCAATAATCCAATGCGGATAAAAGGAATCTGCAATGGCGATAAAATGGCAGGTGAAATGCTATAAATGCGGGGCAACCTGAATATATTCCAGCGCTTTGAGCACCTCTTTGACGTCCGACATGGTTCTGCATTGAAAAACCTGCTCGTCGATGGCATCAAAAGATCCGGGTGATTCGTATTTTTTTATGCATTCATTGCATTTAACTAAAATGCCAGGGGAATAATCACCTGGAATTGGGATGTTGAACCAATCGGAACTGATGTTGCGATGGTCAGTTTTACTGATCTTTACCTCCTTTATTTTAAAGCGGTAAATCTCTTCCGGGGCATTGAGGGTGATCAGGCCTGTCTTATCGATTCCCAGTATTATCGAATACGAAAGACGATCGTTGATGTAGTCGATGGCCTCCTGGATATTTGTGTAACCGCTGGTTCGTTTACCGTTGACATTTTTCAGCCCGGGTATGGATGCCGGATCAAGGTTGGAATAGGTGGCTTTGAGGTAGTAGAGGATGCTGATCACTTTGTATGCCTTCACACGGTCCGGAGCCTGAAATGATTTACGGGCTATGAATTTCTTGTTTCCACGGTCTGGGTTTACCTCGATGCAAAAATCTCCGTAGATCCTCAGCGTTGAACCGTCGTCGGAGTCATTGTACCCGAATTCAGCCAGATTCAGATTCACCCGATAGATTTCATCAGGTGAATTGATCGTCATTACTCCATGTTCATCAATGCCAGTGAGCATCGAGTAGGAAAGATTCTCGTTGATGAAATCGATGGCTTCACTGACGGTTTTTGTTCCAAAGGTTGAATCGCTGATTTTCAGTTTTTTATTTCCCGACTTTAAACTTAACTGGTCGCCGGGATATGACTTTTTCAGATATCTGAAAGCGGCAATCACCTCGTTTGCCTCTCTTTCCGATTCACAAACGAACGATTGGCGGCTTGTTTTTTCTGAGAGGACTTTATGTTCATAATGCTCGATGCAATTGTCTCCGAAAACCCTGACACGGTCATCATTATTCCCGCCATTATAGTTAAATGAAACCTCCTGGAGTTTGAATTTTATTTTCTCACTCGGAGCGCTTATCGTCACTGTTCCGTCCGGATCGATTTTCTGAAGAACGGAATGTGAAAGCCGGTCGTTAATGAAATCGATTGCTTCCCTGGTATTGGTGTATTGGGCGTAAATTCCGGCTGCCGGAAATAACAGCGCAATAAGGCAAAGCGCAGTAACTTTAAATCGTAGTGCTTGCATAGGATTTGAGTTAAATGGTTGATTGGAAAAAAAAAGAGAACTTCCATATGACGTTCAGATGTTCTCAGGGTTACAGAATGACAGTGACCGTTCCTTTAATAATATTGTCACGACCCGACCTGAAATGGATTATCCATACATAGGTATCTGCCGAGCTGGGGCCATCAGCGGAGGTGCCGTCCCATCCTTTATCCAGGTCGTGTGTTTCAAAAATCAGGTTTCCCCATCGGTTAAAAATCTGAAGGAGAACGGTTTCGTTTTGTTTAAAATCCTTGATCCTGAATCGGTCATTCAATCCATCCCCATTGGGAGAAAAAGCATTCGGGACCATCATGCCCAAGTCAACAACCAGTATCGTGTCAGAATCTTCACAACCAAACTGGTTTGCCACAGTTACCCAGTAGGTTCCGCCATGGTATACCATGATCACGGAGTCGGACGATTCGGTTGACCAAAGATATTCGGAAAAACCAGGTCCTGCATGCAACTCCAGGATTGAGCCAGGTTCAGTGTAGACCGTTTCACCCAATTCAACATAGGGGAGGGGATTAACTGTAATGAGGTAGTTGGTGTATGTCGTATCGCAGCCATTTCCGGTAACCCTGATACGATAAGTGACCATCCCGGGAAGATCAGAATTTAAAGTCAAAATCTGGTCTATATTTCTTCCGGTCCCGGAGCCAGATCCATAAATATTTCCGGAAACTATCAATGGATCCCATGAAAAGCATGCCTTTGAAATGTTGGAGGTTAGGATGATGCCTGCGGTATTGCCGCTGCAGATCGTGCTGGAGGCAGGCTGGTTGGTGAGCAGTGCAACGGGCTCAACATGAACTATGATGGAGTCGGAAACATGGATTCCGCATCGGTCTGTCACATTTACCGCAATACTGTTGCCTTGTTGCCCGGGCGTCACCATGATCACACTATCATTTACCAACGCATAATTCCAGGAATAGGTAAATGGTTTCAGTCCGCCCGATACGCTGGCAACCAGCTGAATTGAATCACCCGGACAAATGATCATATCGTCGCCCACCGAAACCGACATCGGTGAATAATCGAGGATGGTGATGGTGTCATGCATCATGATCGTGCCAGAGCATGTCGTCCTGAATATTTCCAATATGACTGTTTCGGGTCCTTCGGTAATCCCATCGGGGATCGGATGAATAATCAGGGCCGCGCTGTCCTGTCCTGGCATAAAGGCTATCGATCCGGGAACCGGTGAATAATCGATTCCGCCTGATGCAGTCCCGGAAAAACTAAAATCAACCTGGAGTTCAGTTTGCGCAGGCTGGGGGAGCGTAAACCATACAATTATGTCGTTGCATCCTTCAATGGCCTGGGATCCCGACTGCGGATTCGAGGGGCTGTTGGAAACGGAGAAGTCAAACCCGGACGAAAAGCTTCCTTTTTCTAAGAAAACCCCTGAATCGTAGGTTTGGTCTGCATCATCGCCGATGACCAGTTTGAGGTGATATTGCCGGAACGGAACCACCTTGTGCCACGCCGTATATACCCATGTCATCG
>CAZPWZ010000041.1:0-10898 GCA_964590675.1 uncultured Draconibacterium sp. | reverse complement strand
TGAAACCCCGAACTTGCTGACAGAAAATGGGCAAGGGGATTTTTCCTGGCGAGCGACAATCCATTTTCCCCCGGTTTTATCGCCTTTGGAAGCGGATGGAACGTACATAAAAATATAAGTAAATAACTGAAGTTTCGCACATCAAAATAGATATATAATTATATGAAATTATTAACTTTTTAATTGAAAAACGGCCCCAAATTTGGTATGGTTGATACTGCTAAGTTATTCAACTTATTCCAAATAAGGAGCCGCCATGAAACACCTTAAATCTTTCTCGCTGTCTTTGCAAAAACATTTTTCAGCCAAACCTCGTGTGCTTGATTATGATTTCCGTATGGCCTTTAAGCATTTGAAGATAGGCTCTCTTTTACACAGCTGTGGCATATTCAAAGAGAAAGGAATCGATACCATGACCCTCTTATTATGGATTGTCCTGGTTCCATTTCTTAAAAAGCCTATGACTTCCCTCTGGTTGTCCAAACATGTCACAAAAGAACTTGATGCCAAAAAAGATACGTACTACCGGTTTTTAAATAACGAGCGTTTCAACTGGCGAAAGCTGATCTACAAACTTGCTACAAAAGTGATTGCACAGGCGGACCAGACACCGCTTCAACAAAAAGTGATCATCGCAGATGATACCATCAGCAATAAAACCGGTAAAAAGATGGAGCTGGTCAGCTATCATTTTGATCACAAAGAGCACCGCAACACATTGGGCTACCAGTGTTTACAGATCGGTTATCATAACGGAATCCAGTTTTTTCCCCTGGATGTGGCTTTCTACACATCCCAAAAACGCCCGAACACCAATCTGCGCAAGATTGATAAGCGGACCTGCGGCTGGAAGCGGCGACAGGAAGCCTTTAAAAAGAAAACCGATATGTTGACCCAGATGCTGCAAAACGCCTACAATTCGGGAATCGATGCAGCTTGTGTGCTATTTGATTCATGGTTTTCATACGATTCGATCATCAAAAGGGTCGTCTCCACAGGCTATAACGTTGTTTGCCGATTGAAAAATGGCAACGTCAAATACCAATATCAGGGAAAGGACTACACCCTGAAGGAGCTCTGGAAGCAATTTGCAAAAAAGCAACAGCGATGGATAGCCGGTTATCCGATCAAAGGTTGCTGCCTGATTGTCAGCCTGCCTGAAACCGGAGAGGTGAAACTGCTGATCACATCAGATGGCCGTAAAAAATGGCATGGGTTTCTTGCCACAGATCTGAGTCTGGATGCCTCCCAAATCGTGGGCTACTACTCCAGGCGCTGGGCCATAGAGGTTTTCTTCAAAGATGCCAAACAAATGCTTTGTCTGGGCAAAGAACAGAGCAAAACATTTGATGCTGCAGTTGCCGGCTATAGCGTGATGATGATCCGCTACCTTTTGTTGATTTACCTCATGAACAACAGCCGAATAATCGGCCCTCTGGGTCCACTGTTCCGGGATGTGTCGGATACCGAACTGATGCTGCAGGTTGCCAACCAGCTCTGGGAGCAGATCAAACACACAATGTTCAAGTCAATAGACCTTTTTTTAAATAGAATCGAGTACAAGTACGTTATCAAACTGATTGATATTATTGAGGACGCCTTGTTCAGTTTCAAAGAACCATTAACTGCGAAAGTTTAGTAAATAATACTGCATTGCAACTGAATAACAGTTGCAATTATCAACTGCTTCTGGTAATACTGATGTCAAAAAAAGATAAGCTTTTAAACAAACTCTGCATGATACCACCGCCGAAAGACTTCACCTGGCAGGAATTGTTAACACTCATGGGGCACTTTGATTTTAAAGAAACCTGTTCTGGTGGCTCGCATTATATGTTCGAACATACAAGCGGTTTCCGGTTCAGATTGTCTAAGACTCATCCAGGCGGAATCCTGAAAACATACCAGATCCGTGACGTCAAAGACGCAATCAAGCGAATTGGAGGCATCGATGATCAAGGCCGCTGATAACAACAAACTTTCTCATAATGGCTATACCGGATCAGTAGAAGTAAGTTTCGAGGACAACTGTCTTCATGGCAGAGTCCTTTTTATTGACGATCTCATTACCTATGAAGGGGCAACCGCCGAGGAATTGCTGGTATCGTTTAAGGCTGCTGTTGATCATTACATTACCCACTGTAAGGAAACTGGGAAGCCTGCCAACAAGCCCTTTAGCGGTACGTTCAATGTGAGAATTGGTCAAGAACTCCATCGGAAAGCCGCACATGAAGCCTATGCCCACAATTTGTCGCTCAATGATTATGTGGTACAGGCGATTAAGGCCGCTGCAGAACAGAATGTCGTTGTGAAGGCTGAGTGCCTTCCATTGCCTCGGCAGTGGCGCCCAAGTAGAGCGCATGGTTCAAAACAAGCCAGGATGTAAGGATGAATTTGCGGCCAACGACCATCCCAAATGACGTGGTTTGAATGTGGAGGGATGTTGCCGAAAACTTGTTGATCCTGAAAAGCAACAAGCCCCTGGTGGGCAGGTATGTCCAGAACTTTGAAATGCACAAGGCGCATTCGGAGGGGTATGCAGGAAGGTAATTTGAATGAAAAAATGGCGCCAAGCTTTTTTTCTTTGCCCTGCATTTTTGCTATGTTTTTTTGAATGGAAAAATTACACGCCAGCCGAAAACGATGTAAAAGCGATGTAAAAAACCGCCATAAACGAAAAAAGGATTTACAGCATTTAGCCATAAATCCTTGATATTATTGGTGGGCCGTGTTGGAATCGAACCAACAACCTACTGATTAAGAGTCCGTTATAAATATTTTTCCCGCCTTTGTATATCTTATCATTCCTATTGACAAAACAATGCCTTATATGTATTCAGTACTATCAGAAGTTTCCTGTTTATTCGTGATGTTTCCATTTTAAAAGCACACTATAGGCACACCGTTTTCGAACGTAACCCTTTGAAAGGTGAAGCCATGATCTATAAGCACTGTCCAAAATGCAAAAAGTCAAATTCCCTTGATATAAAGGTTTGTGGCAAATGCGGTGAAACCCTGGGGACAAAGTACAGGGTTATTGTTAAGGAGAAAGGTGTGCGGAATTCCCGCGTTGTGGATTCACTGTCGATGGCTCGCCAAATTGAGACCACAATGAAGGCGGATATGCTACGGGATGAATTTGACATTGTAGATCACCGGGCTAAAAAGATAATCACATTGAATGATGTGTGGGCAAAATACCTTCCGATTATTCAGTCAGTTAAAAAGACCTGGCGTGATGACGATTATCATTACGGAAAGCACATCAAGCCAAGTTTTGGAGATATGGAGCTTTCTGGCATTACGCCTTTCCTCATTGAAAAATTCAAACGTGCATTCAAGAACCGCTTGAATGCACGCGGAAAGGCATTTGAGCCAGCGACAGTCAAACATCAGCTTGTTTTATTAAAACGGCTTTTCAATATTGCCATTAAGTGGGGTATGTTCGAAGGTGTAAATCCTGTCTCGCGTGTTACCTTGCCGAAACTTGATAACGAAGTTGTGCGTTTTCTGGATCAGCAGCAGGTCTTCGAATTGCAGAGGATATTGGACTTATGGCCTAATAAGCAGTCCGCAAACTTCATTAAGTTCCTGCTATACACGGGCTGTAGGCGCGGCGAGGCATTCTCGTTAACATGGCCGGACGTTGACCTTGACCGAGGAATGATAACCCTTGTAAAACCCAAAGGAGGACGCACAATAACGCTGCCGGTCAACGAAAGGGCACTGGGTGTTTTGAAGTCTATAAAGCGCACAGAGTCCCCTTATGTTTTTCCCGGTAGGGGAGGGGAGAGGCTGACTGATATCTCATCCTGGGAGCGGATCAAGAAAATGGCGGGGCTTCCGGAAGAATTTCGGCTTCATGATCTTCGGCATCATTTTGGATCAAGCTTGGTATCGAATGGCGTTGATATTTACACTGTGTCAAAACTGCTCAGCCATAAAGATGTTTCAACCACCAGGCGTTATGCCCATCTGTCTGATGAAGCCATGAGGGCAGCCACCGAAAAAGCCGGATCTCTCTTTGATCAAAAAGCCGCAGAAATCATACCACTGACGGCAGAAAAATAAAAAATGCAGAATACCCTTGACAAGGCATGCGAGGAAGTATACTTTTGAACAGTTGGATATAAAAATATTTTATATCCGAATTTTTGTGAGGGGATTAGGGGTGGTTTCCAGAAAAATGAAGAATGCCTTGACAATGATTAAAAAGTTGAATATTTTTGCTGCAAAAATACAAGGCTATTTTATAGCCTACTTATTGGGGCGAGAATGTTTCTGCGAAAAGAAGTTGAAAAGATGATAGGGATGCCAGCGCTACGTATCAAGTTTTATACCGAACAGGGGCTATGCCCAGGGGTTACGGTAAAAACTGGCCGTGGAAATGAAAGAAGGTATTCCCATGATGACGTCGTTCGCCTGGCTCTTGTAAAGGCAATATCTGAAGAAGCGGGAATATCGCTTACAATGATTAAGGATATTTTTGATGGCTTACACAAAGATGAAGTTAACAATAGAGGGCGGTCCTTAACTTATGATTACTTAAGCAGCAGTGAAAATCTTGAATATTTTGTCGTCGATAAAACAGTGATACAAAAAGATTCAGGTAAATTTGTTAACATTGGTAGTGGCTACTCTTTTCCGAGCGTTTCTGATAAGTCGGAGTTATTGGGTCAGATTAATTTAAGGCGTAATCAGGTTGTTGTTATGATCTTCAATTTGGGGTTAATTTTTAAACAAATAGACTGGCAGGTATAGGATATATTTTTTATCTTGCAATAAATATAAAAATGTCTTATACTTCATACAAAGCTGGAACAGTCCAGAAAGAATCTTATTCAAACATAAACAGGAGGCTAGAAATGATTCTCAACTTATGGGTTACGAAGCAAAATAATTGGAAGGTGTATTGTTTGTGGGGTTTAAAAGATATAAGAATGTCCTATACTTATTTACGTGAGGTTTAAGCATTGGAATTAAAAAGAGTAAAAGACATCGGCGAGAACTTTCCGGTAAAGGTACAAACTCTTTACCGGTGGCATCATGAGGGACGATTCCCTAAACTAATTAAGAAATTTGGAGGTGCACTATGTATTGATCTTGATGAAATACCCAATGTTTTAAAGGAACGGGACATTCCCTTGAGAAAAGTAAAACCCACGAGGTAGCAACCTGGTGGGTTTCAGGGGAGATTTTAATTCACAGTTTTTCACCGTTCTGGATGGGAAAGCCTTAATTGTACTGGTTGCCTGTTGGGAAACCAAACAATTGAGGCAAAGATCAAAAGGAAGCGGGGTAACATATAAATTAACTGGAGGAATTTATGAGTAATTCTAAAGCGCCGGAAACGGCAGAAATGAGTACAGAAGATGCCAATTTTCAAAACCCTGGCATAGGGTCTGTTCTGGAACCGGATGCCAATTGCGACGGTTTTGCCAAACACCCTATTAAAGGAACAAGTACAAATACCGAAGCCGATACAGCCCCGGAACTGAAAATACAAGTTCCGGCAAACTATCAATCTTACCGGAACCAGGGCTATGAATATCAATTGCGCAATGAAAACATGTAACTGGTTCTTGACCTTACCAATTTTAATTAATGAAACGAAAACTCAATCAAAGGAAAAAGGCAATGTTTATAGAAAATGAAAATTCCAGCATGAAAACAGAAGATGCAACAGTTCAGTATGTTAACCAGATTACCAAAATGAATCCATTTGCTTATTTATCCGCTACTTCAGCCAAACCCATGAGTACGAGTGACAACAATGGTGAAAATCCCGAAAATTATCCCCTGAGAGAAATTTTAGAGGATGAAAAGACAATTGTACAAGGAAATCATGATAGCAGCACGAAAACCGAATCAACAAAAGCTCATGATGAAAATCTGATTAATGGAAATGAGGCAATCGGAGACAATCCCGTCACTTCAGGTCAACCCATGAATGCTTGTAACGAGGAAAGTGAAAATTCTCTCATGAGAGAAAATTCAACCACAGGAGACACGGTAAATGAAAAGAAGTTGTACAACAAAATCAATAATATGGTTAAGAATTTCGCAAATGACAATAAAAAAAGGGTTGTGAGTTTATGGTACTGGATCGGCACGGATATAGATAATTATTTCGAAATGGACTACGGAAAAAGTGAAATGAAACGAATCTCTGATAATACACGCATTGGAATCTCAACTTTGTATAAAGCAGTTCAATTCGCTAATAAATTCACAGATGATGATCTTAAGTGGCTTCTCGAAAAAAACTATATTTCTTTTCGACTTATTGTTGAATCTTTTCCGCTTGGAAGGCTTCAAGCTCTTCAAGTTTTTGAAACAAGCAATAACGCTAAAGAAGCTCAGCATAAAATAAACGAAATCAAGCAGCGGGAAACCACTAAAAATACCACCACTGATGATGGTGCTGATTTAAAAGTTCCTGACAGTGAAAAGGCCCCGGATACTGACACCGCCGCCAATACAGTCCCTGAAGAAACTGGCAAGGAAGCACAACCGGCTGACCAGGTTTCTGCGCCAACAGAACCGCAATCAGCGGATAACCAGGCCGAAGTCAATCAGAAACAAGGGTCACAGGATGTACAAGGCGCACCGGTCGCTGGACAGCCTTCTTCAACCGAAAATACAGTAACAAAGAAACACCCAGATACTGAGACGGATATTAATAAAAAAGTTTCTGAACCAGATTTCTTCGGCAAGGAGGATTCTCCGGATTCATTTTCATATCTCTTTGAAACGATGAATAAAATCGGAACCAAGCTTGTCAATACCAGCGTTGAAAAACCGCCTATTGGGGATTTGCGGGAAATAATTCAGGACACAATGAAAGAGCTTACAGACTTACTGGTACTGGTGCCTGAAGCTACATGTGCTCATTCTGGGGTGACATTATCAGCAGGAGCCGAATGGGAATTCTCTTGCCAGTCTGCAGCGCTGCCAGTGTAACCTTGATGCCTTCACAGGCGCAGTTAGAAATCAATAAAATAAGCTGCATAGCCTCGGCAATGCGGGTTTAAAAGGAGATTTTATCGTATGGCATATTATAAGGATTCAGATCCCACAGTCTCTCTCGAAGGGGCTAAAATGGAGGAGCAACAGATGGAAGCCGATACGGCAACGGGTAATAATTTAAATTTACAGGGAGAAAATAAAATGAATAGAGAAGAATTTTGGAAATTAATTGATTCTACGTTGGATGCGGAAGATCAATATGATCAATTGGATCTGCTTAGAGCCGAATTAAGAAAACTGAACGAAACTGAAATTATATATTTTTGCAATAATTTAGGTGAGTTATTGGATGAGTCTCATAATTGTTATCTTTGTGGAGCTGCCAAATTGATCAAGGGGTTCTGTAATCTTGGGCGTTTCGATCAATTTCGAGCATGGTTAATATCAAAAGGACAATATGTTTATGAAAATGCGCTGAAAAACCCAGACTCATTAGCTGCCGTGATAACTACACGGGACATTGATGATGGAGTCGAGTTTGAAGGGCTTTTGTATATTGCACAGGAAGTTTATGAAGAGAAAGCTGGTGAAGATTTATGGAGAGTAAACAACCGTAGCTCCGAACTGGAGGACGACATAGATCATGAAACCGAAAATGATATGTTGAACGAAGATGATTTGAGCGAGAAACATTTTCAGAAAATGGAAGAAGGGTGGGAAGTTTTTGAAACTATTTATGAAATGCATATGAGATATCCTAATCTTATGAGTTGTTTTTTAGGTTTTTGTCATTAAATGGTCACTTAAGGTTAATACTGAATAAGAATAGGCGCAAACATAAAACCACAAAGTCATAACTAAGCGGGTTCCATAAAAAATCAAAATGGCAAATTGTATTGGTGTCAGATATCGGGAAATATTGAGGCGGGAAACGGATGCAATCAACGAGGGCTTCATCAGATTCCTCGTTGACAGAACTTCTGTACCACCTTCATTCAATCGCATTCAGACCAACGCCGTGAAAGTGTGAAAGTGTGAATCTATCCGAAATAATAGAAGATAAATTCGTCAATACCGTGAAAGTTGTCTCTACTTTCACGGATTAGCGTGAAACTTGTCCAAGGAGGAATAAAATTGATTGATCTTAACGGAACAAAAACCATTACCGATTCGGAATTGTTGGCAAAAGACATTCCGCCGGTCCAATTCATAATACCGCGGTTGCTCCCGGCAACTGGTCTGGCTGTTGTTGGAGGGGCGCCCAAAATGGGAAAAAGTATAATGATGACCGATCTGGGACTTGCAATCTCAGGCGGAGGAAGATTTCTGAATGTTTTTGATGTCGGGGTGAGCGAGGTTCTGTATCTCTGCCTTGAAGATACGGAGCAGCGGATGCAGGAAAGAATCAATAAAATGCAGCCTGATTGTCCAGGTTCAGGCCGTATTCACTTAGCTTTTAACTGGGATGGTGCATTAGGCCAACTCGGAAGATGTTTAGATAGCCATGAGAATGTCAAAATTGTGATCATAGATACGATAACTCGGTTCTCAAAATCATTGACGGGAAGTCAATACTCAAAACAATATGAAGAATTCGCTGAACTCAAGAAGTTCGCTGACAGGCGAAATATTTTGATTATGATCGTACATCATTTGCGCAAATCAAAGTCGGACGATCCGTTTGAGATGCTATATGGCTCCAACGCCATGTCAGGTGCAGCCGATTTAATTTGGATTTTACAGCGGGAAAGGGGTGAAAATTGTGCGAAATTAATTATATCCGGCAGGGATGTTCCTGATCAAACACTGCCTTTAAAATTGGTTGAATCTTTCTTGACCTGGATTGTTGATGACCCGATGATGGAAGCTCTGCTCAGGGTGGAACTTCAAAAAGTTTTTGATATCCTATATAACAAAGGCGTTGCGATGTCTCTTGCCGAGATATCAGCTGCTTCCGGTTTTAAAAATGGAGCACTGTCAAAATACCTGAAAAAGTTGACTGAATATGGATACGTAGAGCGTGTCTGCTACGGGAAATATCGTGCCAAGCACGCAAGAAGAGAAGAAAAAGCCGGGCTGAAAGAACTTTCACCGAATAACCAGTCCGAGTGCCAAGATTTTAACGCTTCAGGAACAATGCCATGCGATGAATACGGGGCAGTAAATCCCTCACCGATGTCACGGGCCGCTTGAAGACAGTAAATTGCCGAGCATTCCCGGCTGAAATTCCAGCTTACAAATAACTTTCCCGAGGTTATTTGACGATACAGCGCCACAAAGTGGCGCATTAAGTTTTTTATCGAATCAGACATCACCCGCCAACACCTGAACCTGGAAACACGGTTCAGGCAAAAAATATCCCGTATCCCGCTTTTGTAGAAATCATATTGGTTCCTCGCTTTATAGAGTGGGAAACCTCGTAATCAGATTTTCGGATATGCGACTAAAACCTGACAGAAAGAGGGCGCAGCGCATCACACCGTGATTACGCGCAGCGCCCTCTGATCGTTTTTTAATTCTCTCCCGGACCGGAATCATTATCGCCTTGGACTGAATCCGGCGGCGAGGCGATATACAGCTCGACTCCATTGCTGACATCGGCTTTAGTGACTCGAAATGTCACTGTTTCATATGTGACTCTGACTTTTTCTGCGGTTGCAGTATGCGTACCCAAAGGCACATTGAGCCAAGTGACTCCGCCGTCGACTGATGTTGATGTGTATAACGGGTCAGGCTGCACCGCTTCGTTAAAATAGAGCGGACCAACGGTAACCGGTAACACCGGAACCGGTGATAGCACTACGGTTGCGCCTGGGTCCCCATGGGGTAGACGGTCATCATGCATGCTTGCCCATGATTTTCCCACCGTAACAACCATAGCATTTTGAAGTTTGAACGGGAACCCCAGCAAAGCCGTTATTTGCGCCTCAACTGCCGGCTTAAGTGCAAAGTTATAATATAGGGGGTCAATGTATTGAATGGCAATATCTGTATTGTCTTCATCCGTGACGGTGATGACATTTGATTTGGTAGTCACCCATCCTTCTTTTTGATATATAAATGAAAATTCCAGATCAACCCCTTTGTATTTTAAAACATAGATGGTCCACCATCCGGTTTCATCGGTCAGAATGTTCAAGCCTTTTGTGGATGGATATTCAGCAATCCAGACCTGAACGCCCGAAACTGTCGCATGGTAATCGATGTATTCGGGTGGGGTTTGGGTAATATCAATACCGAAATGATTGATTTTACCACTCAGCTTGACAAGGCTGACGAATTTGCCCCAGTTTTTCCCGTTTGATTTGGCACCCGGTATGCCTTTCCCATGGGCTGTCATCTGATGCATTAGCCCTTTTGATTCTGAATCAAGGCTCTTTTGCTGATAGCCGGTAAAATTTAAAACGTCCCCTTGCACACTCAAGACAGAAAAAAACGAACAGAGAAAAGTGATTAAAAATAAAACCGAAAGTTTTTTCATGGTTTGCCTTCCTGAAATGAGATGTTTTTTCAAGCAGATGCCCGCCACCAACTCAGTGCACCAGTGAAGTAAATACTGGATCTTGTGATATCCAGCGTTCGAGCGCCTGGGCGGTAAAGGATTCTTTAAATATTCCGTTCCAGCCCTAAAACTGATCCAGTTTGAAATTTCTTTTTACATATACGGCGCAGGTCCCGGCAATGTCAATTTGTTTTATTGAAGCTCCCGGTACCTGTAGTATGAATCATCCGGCATATTCTTGTTGACATAACATGCTGATATCCATACATGGTATTATTCAATAGTTAATATCCACATGTCACAAATTGTGCTGCCGAAAAGATTTCAAAATTCTTTTCCATTACTGGATTGAGTTTGAAATGAATTTTTGCTTTTCCAGCGTTTTAAAATCTGAAGCAAGGAGGATGTTGATGCTTGCTGAGCTTCA
>CAZPWZ010000040.1:0-10980 GCA_964590675.1 uncultured Draconibacterium sp. | reverse complement strand
TCCTCTTTCCCGGCCAGGATCAGGATAAGATCACCGGGCTTTGCATCACATTTTGCAATGATTGCCGACAGATCATCAGGGGTATAGAATTTATCAACAGATGATTTTGCAACACCATCCATTCCATACTTAATGTAAACCAACCCGGAAGCGCCTACCTGCGGCCGTTTGACGAAATCTGTCAGTTCATCCAGCTGTTTCCGCGAATATTCGCTGCATCCCGTGGCATTGATCGCTGCGATCAGTCCGGCATCGTCGGCCACTTTGAAACCCTTGCCCTTCATCAGTTCATTCAATTCCGTGAAGGTCATCCCGAAGCGGATGTCAGGCTTGTCGGAACCATACAGTTTCATGGCCTGGTCGTAGGACATGCGCGGAAATTCTCCGATTTCAATGTTAAGAACCGATCTGAACAGATGTTTTGCCAGTCCTTCAAAGGTGTTCAGGATGTCTTCCTGTGTAACGAAGGCCATCTCGCAGTCGATCTGGGTGAATTCCGGCTGCCGGTCGGCACGGAGATCTTCGTCGCGGAAGCACCGTACGATCTGGAAGTACCGGTCAAACCCGGCTACCATCAACAGTTGCTTGAATGTTTGGGGCGACTGTGGCAGGGCGTAAAACTGCCCGGAATTCATCCGGGATGGGACCACGAAGTCGCGTGCTCCTTCGGGTGTCGATTTGATAAGGTAGGGCGTTTCAATTTCCAGAAAATGCTTGTCATTCAGGTAATTCCTGGTTTCGATCCCCATTCTGTGGCGCAATTCCAGGTTTTTCCGGTTGACATTGCGACGTAAATCCAGGTAGCGGTATTTCATGCGCAGCTCTTCGCCTCCATCGGTATTTTCTTCGATGGTAAAGGGCGGGGTTTTGGATACATTCAGCACGGTAAAGCTTTCGACAAGGATCTCTACGTCACCGGTGGCCATCTTAGGATTCTTGTTACTTCGCTCGGCTACTTTCCCCTTTGCCGAAATAACGTATTCGCGGCCCAGCTTGCGGGCTTCCATGCATAACGCACTATTCACTTCAAGGTTAAAGACCAGCTGGGTGATGCCATAACGATCGCGAAGATCGATAAAAGTAAGGCCGCCCATGTCGCGTGAGCGCTGAAGCCAGCCGGATAATGTCACATCAAGGCCCACATGAGCCATGTTAAGTTCGCCGCAGGTATGAGTTCGGAGCATGTTTTTTCGTTTATCGGGGTGCAAAGGTAGGAAGAAAGTACGAAGTACTAATTGACAAAGTACAACTGTGGATTGGCTGACCTGGTGTAAGAACAGAACAGAGGGATCTGATAATTATTATTTAATTCCGAAAGCCAGATCAATAACCGGGAGTAAATGCCACTGCGGTCCGGCAGGATACCGGCCAAAACATAACTTATAACCGGCTTCAAGCCTGAGGGTCTCTTTTTTTGATGTGTAGACGCAAACCCCTTTATTCTCCATAAAATAATTTTGTTCAGTGCCACAGATTATGAAATTCTCAACATTAAAAAGCCAGCCAAACCGGCGGATGAACTTACCCCGGAAATCAATGCCAATATCAAATTCCGGCTGATTGTAGAAAACAGCAAGCCTTGGATAAAGTAACGGAAGGTCAATGGTGCTTCGTGGATCGAGGGGGCCAAATTTCACGGAGAATGAGATTCCGGCATGGGTGGTCAGGATCGCTTTTTTAAAAGGCCTGAAAGAAAACAGGAACCTGTTCGAGATTGCAAACATCTGTGGAATTGTAAATTCAGGAGAAATTAACCCTCCGGTTCCTTTTGTTGCAACCAGGTTTAAAAAGAGGGTTGGATAGAAAATGCCGTGCTCAGTCGCAAGAGAAAAGCCAGAATACTCCCCCCAACATGCTTTTAACTTCACCTGCGGCATCAGGAAAAACATTAAAGGGTGAGCGAAAAGTTCCAGGTTTTTACCCAGGCCATATCGTGATGCGGTAAAGAGCCCGAGTTCCAGCCTTTGCTTTGGAACAGAATACGCCGTTCCATCGGTCCAGTAATTCTTTGTCAGGGAATCCTGCGAAAACAGTTCGAAGCAGATGAATATTCCAGTCAAACAAAGAATTGCTTTTTTCATTCTTCTCAAATGTTATTCGGGCAAAATAAAAAGAACGCTTACCGGGGCATGATCTGATTCTTTCTGGGCATCCTGGTGGACAACAACAGAATGATTTACCCATTGGAAGTTGGTAAACAGGTAGTCGAGCGTTCGGTCCCAGTAATGATCCTGGCGTGTTGTATGCGTGTAATAGTGAAACTGATCTTGTTTGTAAAGACTGTCGGAAAAAGCACTTTGGTACGTTTGGTAAAGGTCATCGAGGAAATGTTGCTCCGGTTCGTAGTTGCTGCCTTCCTTATGCATCGGATCGTCTCCTTCACAATGAAACGATTCCCAGGAACACTTATCCTGCATGCAATAATCGGTGGTATCGGAACCGGGAGGAAGGGTATTCAGGTCACCGCCTGCCACAAAGTATCCACCCAACTGGTCAATCCGGTCCAGTTCGTTTTTAAACTGAACGAGGTGTTGTTGTTTAATATCAAGGGGAGCCGTGGCAGAAGCATGAATATTCACTGCATAAAAATTTTTCAGATGCGGGATTTCAATCCGTGCGGTAACCATACAGCATCGTTCATAAAAATAACGGGTAAGTTTGTCCTGGTCATCCCGCAACTCAAGCTGAATCCTTTGGGCTTCGCTGATCTTCCAGCGTGAAAGGATCACATTTTCTTCATCCATCCTACCCAGGCCATCGCTGGGAATGAACTGTGATTTCCATTGGGAACCGCAAACCGCATAGTTGAACCAGGTATGGTCAAGAATCCATTGAAGCTGATCGATATAGCATGACCGTTTTGAATTAATATCCACCTCCTGAAGCAGCAGGATATCGGGTTTAATTTTGTTTACCTGGTCAACGATGGCCTGCAGGGAATTATAGACTTCATCTTCCGTCAGAATAACCCGCTCGCCGCATGCATCGCCAAACCAAAGAATCCTGCCGGCCCCGAACCGGATATTCCAGGTCATGACACGAATGACGGACATTGTATCCACTACCGGGGTAATGGTTTTAGCAGAATAATACGTCGCCTCCCCGGTTTCATCGAAGCTTGTCGCCAGTGGTTCACAGGAAAAAATCAGGAGACAAAAAAAACAAGAGTTACAAATCCATAGCAATGGCCGGCAGTGTGAAAAATTCAAAATCAAGGAAACACCTCTTTTGCGTTCCATCGTTTTTCTATCTCAACCCATCCGTTCAATGCGACTTCTGAGCATTTTTATTTTTTCATTCAGGATATTGAAGAACCGGTAACGTTCTTTGGCTGAGGTTCCGCTGATCATGGTTGATTTCTGCATCAGGTTGCGCAGAGAATTTTCCACCTGGTTGCAAAATACGGGATTTGTTGTGATCAACTGGTTGATCACATTATAGGTGTTATATGAGGTTTTCTGTCCGTCAGTTTTCACCAGGATCGTATTATCAGTCACCAATACTTCGTTATGGTAAAGTTTGTAAGTATTTTCGATTCCTTCAGCCGGACTGTCCTGCATATACTGAAAACCATGTTCGGCCTGGCTTTGTACATGATGCAGCCATGATTCCAAAACACTGCACAACCTGAAAACGTCCTCAATCCGTTCAAAAAATCCGGAAACAAAACAATATTCAATTTGCCGGAGAATGCTTGATATGGTCTCTTCGCTCCAAATCTCAACGGTAGGTATTTTAATATAATGAGTAAGCAGCTGGCGACCAATATCATAGAGGTTTTCCGGAGCATCCAGCGAAAGTTTTTTGTCTTCGAAACCACTTGCAGGAATCAGTGTTTTGTTCCAGAAATAGAGTTTAAAAGCAGCTATTTCCGGGAATTCGAAATAATAAAAGACAGGTATATCTTTGGCGGCATAAATAATTTCCCTTTCTTTTGCTAAATGAATCCGTTTTATGGCAACCAGGAGAGACTGGAGCCATTTTTCAATATCAAAACCATCCTCACCAATGGCCAGTGAATTGAAGATAACATGATTGTGCTTTAAATTGAAGAGGGTATCAATTGAAATGTCATAGTAGAGACAGATGGTTTTCAACTCTTCCAACGATAATTCTTTTTCTCCCCGTATCCTGCGGTACGCACTGTCATAGCTAATTCCAAGAAGTTCAGACAGATCGTGCACGAAGGAAATATGTGGAGCCAATTTATTCCTGATTGACTGGAAAAGAATTTCCTGTATGGCTGATGGTGTGGTCATAGGATTTTCTGGTTATGGACAGGTAAAGGTAAGTCAAAAACCAAAAAAAACCAAAAAGTCTTTAACATCATGCCTGATTTTCAACCAAAAACGTTTTATTCAGAATAAGTTATCCTGAAGGTAATTACTGAACCTTGACCCTGATTCCTTCTGAATGAGCTGCAAATTCAGGCGCATACATGCATTGAATGGTGGTGATGCCATTGGAATATTCTCCGGAGGCATTCACTTTCAGTGCATATTCAAATACATAGGTTCCTTTCGGCAGGTAATCAAAGAAAAAGTTGGTCGCCTGGTCGGTGGTGGTCTGGTAGTAACCCAGGCCGTCCTGGTAATGATACCCGGACAATCCATCGCCTGACTGACGCGGGTAAGGGATGCCTGCAGTAAGACTTTCTGAAGTAACAAAGTATGGTTCGAAAGCGGAGGCCCGCATGTCTTTCATATGCACGAATTCAAGATGGCGGTCGACGGTAAGGATGATGCGGACTTTAAGTTTGTCGCCGGTTTTAAGTGAACCGGCTGCATGGTTAGCCGGTGAGCCGGTATTTGACATTTCCTTCGACCGTTGACTTTCGTCATTCGAAACAGCTTCAAGGATGGGCCCGGCAGGCGTATTTCGTTCGATGAATAGTTTCTTTTCCAGTTTCAATGGGGTGGCAGCCGGGATTATTTTATCAAGGTTTTCGAAATACTGCCAGTAGAGCGCTCCCCAGGCTACTCCCTGAGAATTTTTTGTTATGGAAATTTTTCCCATCTCAGGTTTTACCTGGTTCCCGGTCCAGGAAACCTGGAAGTAACCGGTTCCGGCCTCCTTTTCCTTATCAATCAACTTTTCGGAGCTGATCTTTTCCTTCCCGATGATGATTTTTACCCCGGGATCGTCTGAAAGCAGGTCTGTTCCCCGCAACAACAAAGCATAACAGGCTTCGAGGGTCGCACGCTGCGATCGCCAGTCCTGGGTTTGTTTTTGTTTCAGCAACCATATCTTCAGCGCTTCAACAACTTTTTCATCACGGGCCACTTCGTCATACAATTCAATCATCAGCGCCTGGGTTTCGATGGGGGCCTGGTACCAGAAAAATCCGGGTTCCCCGGCCCAGTACATGCCCATTTCATCTGAAACAATGGCTTTTTCGGATAACGATTTAAGAATCAGTCCCGGGGTTGCTGTGTTTCCGAGCCGGTTCAATGCCAGGGCAATCATTCCCTGGAGGTGGCGATCATTTTTCAACCAGTATTTTTCAGCCTGCTGCCTGTAATATTCAAAGGCTTCCCGGAATTTTTCACCGGGGCCGGTAATCGTGAACCGGGTGTTATCCATAAAATAACTCCTGGCGTACAGATACTGAATCTGGGTAGCTGTAAGATGGTCGTGTTGCAGGTATCCCGAATCATACCTCTTTTGTGTTTCCAGATCCCCGATCAACTCCTGGTCAAGGAACCCGATGCCGCTTACAACCATATTCCATGTTTCAGGATCCTTGCGGATGGAAGTAACGCCCAATTGATCGAGATGGGCCATGCCTGTGATGATATTTTGCGTGATCCACCTGTTCTCAGGCATACCGGCAAACCAGCTCCACCCGCCATTTGAACTTTGCAATTTTTTCAATTTCATAAGATTTTCGAGCAGGTTCGCCTCAAGATTGTTGAGGTCGAAATAAAGCCCGAGCTTTTGTTTCCGCTCAGTTTCATTATTGGCATCCATCACCCAGGGAGTTTCCTGCAGCAGGGCTGATTTCAGCTCCTGGTTTTTTGCGAGGTTCGACTTCAGGGCATCGGGTGCAAGCTCCTTCCATGATTCGAAAACGGCCTTGATTTTTGGATTCGAATTCGCGATGAATGCAGCCAGGCTGTTTGACCAAAAAGCAGCAAACAGGGCATCGGCATTTTCATATTTCTTATCGTTCAGCACAGGAAGCGCCTGGATGGCGTACCAGGCAGGATTTGAGGCAAACTCAAGGGTGAGTTTGTAGTTTTTCAAGGTCACATCCTTTGCTTCAGCATCCGATTTCAGCAGTTTGCCGAAGGAAAATTCACTGGTTCCTTTTCCCCGGACAGGCAATGGCAGCGATTCTGTGACCATCATGCGGTTTGTCAGCACGGGTATTGCCTTTTCTTCGCCGTCGCTGAAGCTGCCCGACGCTGCCGTGATCCGGTATTGCAGGACAGAAGCGCCTGAAGAAAATGGCACATACAGTTTCCAGGATACCAATGAACTTTGGTTCATTTTTGTATTGAATGGCTGTTGCCGGGTACCTTTGACCTCAGGTAATGCCATGGAACCCGGGTCCGGGATGCCGTAGGATGGTTTCCATGAGGTGTCGATCCAGCTGTTGAGCGGCTGCAGTGTTATCGCGTCGCTCAATTCAAGGGTCACGATTCCCGAAAGGTCACGACCGGCCAGGTTGACCACCTTAGCGCTGAAAATAACGGTATCGCCCTGGCGAACAAAACGAGGTGAATTTGGAAATACCATGAGATCTTTCCTGGTTACAAGCTCTTTTTCCAGCAGTCCGTATTCAAGGTCTTTCGTGTGTGCCAATCCCAGCAATTTCCATCTTGTAAGTGATTCGGGAGCCGTAAATTGCAATACCAGTGATCCGGTTGAATCGGTCAGCATCGTCGGGTAAAAAAAAGCTGTTTCACTGAAATCACGCCGGATTCGCGTTGATGCCGAGGCCTGGGATGTGGACCTGTTCCGACCCTCCTCCTTCAGTTTGACCGGTTCGCCCGCAACAACGGGATCCTGCTCCTGGCCTCCGGTTGCTGTAACTTCGGGTGGCGGAATCATTTCAGCATCCTGCGTTCCCTTATTGCCGGCACTTTCCATCATGATCATCCCGGTGCTTCTATCCTGAGCATATCTTGTATGCCGTCCGGTTCCGCCAAAGTAATTCATTCCGAACCAGTTAAGCTGAAATCCCGGATTAAAATAGTAATTATCCATCCCCCCGTGAGGCGAAAACCATTGTGCGGAAGCGGTACGAAAAGCATTGTTAACATCCCAGGGTGCGATACCTGCAAACCGCTGATAAATATTGAATTTCCATTCATTGGGACGGAATATGTCGAGCGAGGCATCATACATTCCGGCAAGGAATTCGGCACGGGCGGCATTCCCCCCGGCATCTGAAATCCTGATTTTCCAGGCCTCCTTCGCCCCGGGATCAAGCTTGTTCCTGAAGGTTTCGAAGGTAATATCCAGGTTTTTATTGGTATAGGGTACATTCACCACCTGGCTGTTCTGAAATACCCTGTTGTGTTTTATGAACATGAAGTTCACCGCAAAATTTCCACGGTATAACTCCGTGACAGGGATTTCGATCACCATGGCCCTGTTGCTGAGCCTGATCATTTCGCGCGAGACAAGGCTGTCGCGATGCCTGATTTCATAGATCAGGTTGACATTGTCCTCTTTCGTGCCTACCAGGAAACGTGCATTTTCACCGGGTTCACAGGTTGTTTTCAAAGGCACGAACCAGCTGATTGCATTTACGGGAACCACTTTCGATACAGGAGAAAATGCGGTAAAATATTGTTTCTTTTCAACGATCTCACCAAACGGATCCGTAGCGCGGATCAAGAGCAGGTACGAACCGGCAAGCCGAATTCCCGGATCCACGATGGAATCAGTTTTGGTATTGATGCTTTTCTCAAAAACAGTTTCTTCAACGGGCCACGATAAGGGATCATTATCGTTGTCAAAAATATTATTCGGAAACAGGGCATAGAATTCCGTGCGGGTCATAATGGTTAAATCGGGGCGCTCCCAGAGCCGCGGCTTTAACAACTGAACCGGCTGGCGCAGCCGCTGCAGCGTTATGGTTACGGTTGCCGGGGTTAAGCGTCCATTCAAATTGGTGGTGGTAATCTTCATAGCGCTGTCTTTTGACAGGTTGACCATATCCGTAACCGTCGTGCCGATCAGCAAGGCATTATATCCGACCGAAACCAACTGCAGCAGCGATTGTGTTTCCCCATTGATATCGGTCACATCGGCATACACGGTGTAATCGAACACAGGCCTGGTTGCCTTATCGGTTGCCGGATCAGGAATGGCCGGAAAGGAAAAAACATATTTCCCTTCGGCATCTGTATTCGTAACCCCGCTGATAATTTCAACCTGTGGCGAAACAGGCATGGGCCGGCGCCAGCCCCAATCCCAGAAAGGAAAGCTGGCCGTGCGCACGACACGGTATTTTACGGTAGCCCCGTCAATGGCATTCCCTGCATACGAAACGGCATTTCCGGTTACTTCAATTGATTCTCCAAGCCGGTAATTTCCCTCCAGCGGACCGGAAATAACCTCGAAAGTCGGGCGTTTGTATTCTTCCACGGAAATATATACCGAACCCGATTCATTCGAGATGGTCATTTGTCCGGCGAGCATCCCCTTTGGTGCAGTAAAAGTGCCGTTCACCGAACCAAATTCATTGGATGTAAGCGCCAGTTCACCGATCTTCTGCCCGTTTGCATCTGTAAAACGAACCCGGGTTGCCTTATTTGCCTTGATGGTGGATTTATCACCGGTTTTTTCAATGATGATCCCCTTGAAATAAATGTTCTGACCGGGACGGTAAATGGCACGGTCGGTGTAAAACATGGTCTGGAGGCTCGTTTGAGGCTGACCTGAATACCCGGGATAATGATAAAAGTTATCGGTGATCAGAAGGTCATTTTTATAGCGGATCTTTAAAAACAGGTTTACATTGCGCCGGTTATTTTCAGAAGGAGGAATTAATAAATAACCCTGTCCGTCGGAAACAAAATCCTGCATTTTGACAGTTGTGTATTGACGCTCCCTGGCATTATAGTTTTTCTCCCAGGCTTCGACTTTGATATTTTTCAATGGCAAACCCGTTTCTCGGTCAAGAAGAAAATACCCGAGACTTCCGTCTTCATTGCGTTTACTGATATAGCTGATTTGTGTCGACCAAAATGGCGTAAAGGCGAAAGCCTGCTTTGGATCGGAAAATTCCTTTGATGATGCACATAAAAGCAGCCAGAAGCCCGCAGGGACCTCCGGGATGCTGATTTCCGCGCTGTGCTGCTGAAAATCACCGTCGCCGGGCAAATTTTGCGACCACGTCTTCATGGCCGGCATCGAGGTAAGGTACCTGAAATATCCAGCCTGATCGAGCTTTGCTGTTTTTTCACCATATTCTTCCGGATCGGCCTTAACCAAACGGAAATGGAGTTGTTTCATGTTCCTGTAGCTGACCAGCGCCAGTGATGGCTGATCGGGGAGAACAGCCGATTCGGCAGTGATCCGGAGAATGGATTCGTCAATTGATTTTACCAGGATTTTGCAGTTTTTTGCGCCCTCCGAATCGGGAAATCGCTGAATGGCCCTGTCGCATACTTCCCTGGCTGCGCGTACATCCCATTTATGAAGATCAGAAACCAGCGGCTGGTAAAGCTGCCCAAGGCTGTTGAGGTATTCGGCAAGCGCATGGGAAATTGCCGTACCCCATGGTGAAGCATCATGGGCCTTTTCAAACTGCCTCAGGGCATCCAGGTACAGACTGTCTTTTCCCGGCATCGTGTATTCCCGGTGCACAAAATCAAAGCGTTTCAGCTCTGCATCGATCAAAGCACGCGGATCCCTGTCGGGAAAATGGAATGTGGCGAGGTCGCGGAAAATACGCAGGGCAAAACTGGCCGGGGCTGCCGAATCAGCAGGAATCAACATCCGGTTGCCTGTAAAGTTGAATGTTTGTGCGAAATACCAGGCACGGTCGACTTCAAAGCGTTGGGCAGGAATGGAATGTTCTTCAGAACCTGCAGTAAAAAATTCCAGGGCGCGATCCGCCAGGAAATCATAGAGGGTGGGTGTAAACGCGGAGGCTTCGGCGACCTGGGATGCATGTTTCTTAGGATCAAATGCCTTGAGGTCAAGAATGTCATCATACTGCGCAATGGGGATCTGTTGTAATGAAGCGGCATTTTCAAGGGATGACATGTAATGCCGGGTAATGGCGCGGTAAATTGTTGCAAGGTCCCAGGTTTCAATGCTGTCGGTGAGGTTTGTCATCATTTGGGTGCGATCCCGCAAGCGGTACTGGTTGTTTTGATAGTATTTCCAGTAAACCTCCCCGAGAATGGACTGCAGTACCTGTTTGGCAGGGGAACCGGCCGACTGAATTTCTTCCTGCAGTTCACTGATGGTTGCCGGAAAGAAATCTTCCTGGAAGTCGGAATTAAGCCGGATCCGGTAGATCACGGCCTTGATAGCCTGGGGATGGTTGTTTTCGGCTTTGGACAGGAGGTATATTTTGTTTACAACCGCAAGGGCCGATTTCGGCTGGCCAAGGCCGGCGAGTGAATCGGCCTGCCTCCACATGGCGGTGAACCGGCCTGATTGTGCACTGGACTGCAAATCTGCATATGCAGCGGAAGATTTCTTTTTAGCAGCTGGCGTTTGTTTCTGTGCTGGTGAAGGATTCAGGAAAATGAACGAAAGGATCAGAAACAAGCTGACTTTGATTTTCATGGCTAATTCTTTATTTTTGAAATAATTCAGGTACAATATTATGAAACTTGACCGACTGAGCAAAGATTATACCGCATCCGGAAGTCATTTACTTTTTTCCGGTATTTTTGAAGTGAGCGGGTTGGCGAGCCCTGAATAACCGATCAGCTCAAGTTTTACAGAGCCGACAATCACCGCCGATTTTGCAAGTACAGGCAGGTGGTTCTTATCATCGGTGATCCA
>CAZPWZ010000039.1:0-11537 GCA_964590675.1 uncultured Draconibacterium sp. | reverse complement strand
CAACCGGGGCAGCCGGGATGGCATGCACCGTTACCGCAAAATTCGGCGAGGTGGCGCCGCTTCCGTAGCTGTTCGTTCCGCTCAAGCTGATGGTTCCGGGACCGACGGTCGGTCCGAAGGTCACCGTGATCATATTGCTGTTGGCGCCCGAAGTGATCACGGCACCTGTGGGAATGATCCAGGTGTAGCTGGTCGCGCCGGTGATTAAGGGAACCGTGTAAGCATGGGCCGTGGAGTTCACACAGACGTCGGCGTCACCTGTCACCGTCCCGGCTGCTGCCGGGAGGGCGTTCACCGTAACCGGGAAGTTTGGCGACGGGGTTCCGTTACCGCAAAGGTTGTTGCCATAGACGCTGATGTCGCCCGATGTGGCACTAGCCGCGAAATCGACGGTGATGTTGTTGGTGCCACTTCCGGTGGCGATGGTTGCGCCAGTGGGCAGGTTCCATGCGTAGAAGGAGGCGCCCGGGATTGTCGAACAGGAATAGGCTACGCCCATCGCGCCGCCGCATACTGCCGAAGTCCCTGTGATGGTTCCTGCTGCACCCGGCGTTCCGTTAACAGTCACGTTAAATACCATAGGAGTAAGTGCGGAACATCCGTTTGCATTGGTATAGTTTACACTCACCGTCTGGGCGCCGGCCGTTGTCCATGATACCTGGACGCTGCTGGTTCCCTGTCCCCCCGTAATGGTTCCGCCGGCCGAAACAGTCCAAACATAACCGGTCATCCCGGTTTCGGTGGTGTAGGTATTGTTACCCGAGCTCGCACAAACGCTGTTCAGGCCTGTGATGGTGGGTGAAGGAAGGGCATTGACCGTAACCGGGAGTGATGCTGTGGGTCCGTTGCCGCAGGTGTTGATCCCGAATACAGAAACGGTTCCCGAAGTATTTCCGAAGGTCACCGTGATGGAGTTGGTGCCGGTTCCCGATGTGATCACGGCGCCGGGAGGCACGGCCCATGTATAACCGGTTGCATTGGAGATGGGTAAAACGGAATAGACATTCCCGCTGGTGTTCCCGCATCCGGAAGTGGGTCCGGAAATGGTGCCGGGAGCGTTCGGCAACGGGCAGTTTGAGGTAAAGAAGGTCAGGTCCAGGCCGTTGGAGGTCCCTACGCTGTTCACCCCTATCACCCGGTAATGGTAAGTGGTGTTGACCGTCAGCCCGGTGAGACTGGCTGAAACCAGTGTCGGGGTGTTCCCCGTGACCGTCCCGGGAACCCCGGAAACCGTTGTGCCATAGGCCGTGGTAAGACCGTACTCAAAAGTGACCGATGTGGATGCTCCGCCTGCATTCACCGTACCGTTAAGGGTGGCCATAGTCGCTCCGACTCCGGAAGCAGCGGTAGTAACGACCATGGGAAGCTGCGCCAATGCAGTGAAGGTCATATCCGAACCATTGGTATTTCCAATGGAATTGCTTCCTTTCGCCCGGTAATGATAGAGAGTTCCGGGAACCAGACCGGTGATATTTGCAGAGACAGGAGTAACGGTGTTCCCCGAAACGGTGGCTGGCACCCCTGTGACGGTATTACCGTATGAAGTTGTAAGACCGTATTCAAAACTGACGGCGGTGGTGGTTAAATTTGCATTTACCGTTCCGTTCAGTGTGGCAGTTGTACCGGTAACTGCCGTAGCTGCTGTAGTTACAACTGCGGGGGCAATACCAGCTTGAAGAGTGATGCCGGTGTGGGTAGTATAAGCATTTGAAACTGACCATGGTGTAAAAGGACATCCGCCCGCAGACCAGACCCTTTTAATCCCTGAGGTTATGGTGTACGTAATATTCCCACCCGTGTTAAAAGTTGTCGAACACTGACCCATTTCAATCACTATACTTTGAGTTGGATCGTACGGAAATGGAGTATCCAGGATAAACTCCAACCATCCGGCCGGATTATTGATTACGACTGATGACCTGTAGTAAACCGTTGTCATGGTTCCACTATAAAAGGTCCCTGCTGTCAGATCAGTAAGAGTAGTTTGTCCCATCTTAATGGTCATCTCGTTTAAAGTCTTGTTAGTCATTGCGGCGAATAACTGGACAAAAACACTCGTTATTTGTCCGCCAGGAGCTGGAGCAGGATTGCTGAATTCCCCGGGAAGATGTAATGTCTGGGTCATTCTCCCGTCCGGCATAGCAAACGGAAACGAATTGCTAGTGCCCCCGGTGTTGAAGTTGAAATACTGGGGTTGAGCTGCCAACTTTTCATTCAATCCTGTATTCAATAACAGGATTGCAATAAAGCTGAATAAATATTTCATGATTTCTGGTTTTTGGTTAATAACATTATTTAATTAATGAATAAATTGATTTAACTCGAAGTAACTCCTGTTTCGGAACTACAACAGTATAAAAGTGCTTAATTTACCAACCCCGGGCAATACCAACATCATGGTATTTTTATAAAACATGACATTTAATGAATTGCGGTATCATAGTCAAAATACAAGGAATTTGGTATTGCCCGTTCATTCAGAAAGTCGTTCCTTTGCCGCAAAATTAAATACATGTCATTCTGAATAAAACATGAACCTATTTGTTAAGAAACATATTTTTTCCAGGCCAACCCGGAATGCAGCAATTCTTATTGGTGCTTTACTGATCCTGGTTTTCGTTTTTCTGACAGATTGGAGAATTTTTTATGGAGATCAATCCGTGGAAAGTCCGGCCACCTATTTTCACGACCTTGATTTTTTCTTCCAAGACTCAGTGGAAATAGAAGATTTTAAAAGAACCCGGGAACTTGTTGATCCCAACCCCGATAGCGCCAGGATTTTGGCATTCAAAGCTATTGAACGTTTTGAAAAGCAACAGAACGAACTTGCCCAACTGCAATATTTTTATGTATTGGGCATAACATACTTTCTTCAATCTGACTATAATAAAGCCCTCGAATATTCTTTCCGAAGTCTTCAATTATCCATAAAATACAATTTAGGCAACCAGATAGCCCGGGCAAATAATATTATTGGTATAGTTTATTCAAATATGGGGATGCATGCGGATGCTTTAAACTACATGTTGAAAGCAATAAGCATACACGAACATGGGCAGGATTCAGTTTCCTATGCAAACACGTTAAACAATATTGGTTTAGTTTATTTGAATGTTGAGGCTTTTGAAACGGCCAAAAACTATTTTGATAGGGCTTACGATATCTATCAGAAAACAGATCATCAAACAGGAATTGGTAATGTTTCAATCAATCTTTTGATGTATTACCGGCATGCTATCATGCCTGATTCTGCTGAATATTTTTTTAATCAGTCAATAAAAATCGGAACTCACTTAAACAATCATTACACGTTAAGCAATGCTTTTCTTGAAAAAGGAAATCTTTTTGCGGTTCTTAATGATCCCTTAAATGCCATCGCATATTATCTTAAAAGTGATTCTGTAGCAAGCCAGGTAAAACTAATGCAGATGAGATCGGTTGCCCGGATTGAAATTGCCAAAACCTACCTCGGGCTTCTGGAATTAGATTCAGCATATGCTTTTGCCAGGAGCGCTTATGACATTGCCATTGAGATTGGAAATAAAAAACTTGAATTCATCGCTAATGAAGTTTTTTCCCTGATTTTCGAGAAGAGGAAAGAGTTTGAAAAGGCGCTAAACCATCGAAACCTGGCTATTGAACAGAAATCGGAGTTCCAGGCACAGTCTCATGCCAACCAGATTTATCGCATTGAAATTGATGAGTTAAACAGGGATAAGGAGAAGCAACAGATTTTTATTTCAGAACAAAATATGCGCATTGCCAACCAGAGGAATCAATTGCATATTACCATGGTTTCATTCTTTGCCCTTTTGGTAATTTTATCTTTTATCTATTACTACCTTTTCAATAAAAACAGGCAAAAGCAGACAAAACAGACCTATGAGAACAAAATAAGACATTCCCTTGAAATGACCAAAGCAGTGCTGGAAGCCGAAATTCAGGAACGTAAGCGCATAGGCATGGAGCTGCACGATGGCTTGGGTCCATTGCTGGGCCTTGTAAAGCTGAATATAACCAACATACTAAGAGAAGACGGCCTTAGCCCCAATAAGAGAGAAGAACTTTTAAGAAGCGCCGCAACCAATCTTGATGACATCTTAAAAGAGATGAAAAATATTTCCAAAAATCTGGCGCCTATCGTATTAATTGAAAAAGGATTTGAATCAGCAGTTAAAGATCTTGTTATCAGGCTTCAGAATCTGCAGTATTTTGATGTTCACCTGAGCATGAATGGCTGGGACAATAGGGTAGATTCATTTGTTGAGCACTCGCTGTACAGGGCAATACTGGAAGTGATGAACAATATCATCAGCCATGCCAACGCTTCAGTTGTGAATATCGAGGTTTTGAAGAATGGCAGGGAAATCACCATCATCATCGAGGATAATGGTGTGGGATTCGACCCGTCAACTTCAGGAAATAATGGTCAGGGTTTAAAAAATGCCGCAACCCGCATTGAAGGAATGGGAGGTAAATTTTTTATTGACAGCATTCCGAACCGGGGAACCATAATCATTATGGAGCTACCCAACGGCGAATTTACGAAAATGAAAGATGAAAAAGATAAAGTTGTATCTGGTTGACGATCATAAGCTTTTTATCAAAGGCATAATATCTCTGTTTGAGGAAAACAGTGAAATGGAGGTGGTAGGTCATGCCTACTCAGCAAAGCAATTCCTCAACGAACCACCTGTTACAGAACCTGATGTAATCCTGGTTGACATCAACATGCCTGATATGACCGGCATTGAACTAACCAGGATAATTAAGGAAAAAAATCCGAAGGCAAAAATCCTTGCCCTCACCATGTTTGAGGATATATTGTATATTCAGAAAATGATTCAAAGCGGAGCAAATGGCTATGTTTTGAAATCTGTAGATATGCAGGTTTTAATTGAAGCAATTAAGACGGTGGCTAATGGCGGCAAATTCTGGGATGCTGAAATCCGGAATACGATTCTTGAAAAAGTAGGCGCTATTGACTCCGAGGAGTTTAAAGATATGAACCAGAATAAGCTATCAAAACGCGAACTCGAGATTCTTTATCTGATCACCAAAGAACTTTCCAATTCCCAGATAGCAGAGAAGCTCTTTATCAGCGAACGAACCGTAGAAACTCACCGTAAAAACATCATGGCAAAAACCAAGGCCAGCAATACCGTCGGATTGGTGAAGCTCGCCATCAGAGAAGGGTTGGTCTATTTTTAGCCAACGGCGCTATTTGTAGATATTCATAAGGTTGTTGCAAAATTTTGCTGAGGAAAATTTTGATGACAAGGAAAGATTTATGACAATACTTAAACAAAATAACACGAACCCTTAAAATTGTTCAAGAATTGTGAAAGTTTGTGTTATATTTATTATACCCGCCTTGTGCCCGGTTTGTGAATTGTTTCATTCTAATATTATGAAAAGGTGTAAAAATAGGTGTGGCTAAATTAAAAACCCCCGAAACATCAATAAATACTGATGCTTCCAGAGGTTGCTTGTGGAGTATACCGGAGTCGAACCGGTGACCTCTGCATTGCGAACGCAGCGCTCTGGCCAACTGAGCTAATACCCCATTTTTATCATAGAATCAAATGCAAAGATATTGGAAATCCTTGGCTAACTCGCCGGCTTTATCTTGCCAACCTGGTTTTTTACCGGTTTCAGGCTGCGCAGGTAGACATACATGGCGGTGAGATCGGTGGAATCCATCCCGGCATACATCGTCCAGGGCATGATCGATTGCAGTTCACCCTGGTGAACAACCGGGGGATTATAGGTCGACAAATCATAGGTCTTAAAACGGAAGATGAAGGCCTCCCTGGTCCATTTGCCAATGCCGGTTTCGTCATCAGGAGTTATGTTGGATGATACAAGCAGGCTGCCGTCAGGCATCTGAAATTCACGTCCACCGGTAAATGCCAGCGATGTCACGATCTGACCATGCTCGGCAGGGGTGTGACATTCAATGCAACCGGACGCCCTTACAAGGTATTCACCATATTTCAGTGTATCTGTCGCAGGGGGCTTTGGCTGCGGATCAGCCTTTTTGGGAATGAGGTGCAGGATGACATTCATTGGAAAGGTAGGATTGGACCGGGTCGCCGTATATTCAACAGGGGTAAGGCTGCGGATATAGGCAATCACACTGAAGATATCCTCTGTGTCAAGCGTACCATATGCCGGATAGGGCATGATGGGGAATAATGGACGCCCGTCCTTGCTGACTCCGCTGGTGATGGCCCGATAGATTTCTGCATCAGTCCACTCTTTCAGGTTGAAGGGGGTGATATTCGGTGACATGAAATGCCCGGGGAATCCCATCTTCTGGTCAAAAATCTCTCCGCCCTTACCTTCGGTCCCTGGAATCATCGGACCTGAAAACTTGCTCCAGTCACGTGTTGAATGACAATCCATGCAAACCATCACATGGTTGGCCAGGTATTTTCCGCGTTCAATTCTTTGCTGGGTTGATTCCACCTTAATCTCCCTGACAGGAATGTTTGGCAGGAACCACACGATGTACATTACGACACAAACAAGGATCAGCACCAGGGCAACAACTGCGCCTCCGATGATCTTAGTCCATTTTTTCGTTTTCATGGTTCAGAAATTTTAATGTAAATGAAGGGCGATGCGGTTATCTACAGTGTCGAGGAACGTGGTCATCATGCTATGACTAATTTCCATTATATCAGCTCTAAGGATTAAAAATACAAAATCAAAAATACGAAATAAATAACAGTCTGTCAATTTAGTTCAACCACAATTTTCAACAAAAAATTACCAGTGATGGACCTATTTCAGACTGTATTTGCTCATAATTTCCTGTCGTTCGGTAAAAGCTTCATGAGGAAAAACAACACCAAACTTTTCATTGAGAATATCAATCTCTTTTTTCTTGGCTTCAGAGCCTTCCTGAAAACCATTTTCTGCAGTGAGTTCATGGAATATTCGCTCCAGATATTCCTCGAATGGCTGATTGAAATACATATCTATAAACCGAAGGGGTTTGTCGGAAGCATTCCAAAAGGTATGTTTGATCAGGCGCGGACGTAAATGCCATCCCCCTGCCTGTACTTCAACGATGTCGTCACCGATGAGAATGCTGGCTGTACCATCAGTTACATACATTAGTTCATCCAATTCCTTGTGATAGTGTGGTGGCGGCCCCATCATTTTTGGCGCTACAGCACATTCAACATTTGAATACAATCCATTGGTCACCGATGAACGGATCAAAATCCGAATTGCCATGCCCCCGTTGTCTTCCAAAGGTGCCCGGGCAGGCAACAGAAAAGGCTTTAAAGGAATTTCAGCAGGCATAACTGCAGATCCCCCAAAGGAATTTTGTGACAGAATTCCGGAGGCTGATAATAGGATCGATTTTAAAATAAATTCCCTTCTCTCCATACACATGGTTTTTGGTAATATTTCTATTGTAAATAGTTTACTCGGAATGAATCCCATGGTTCAACTGTATTGATTGCCAAACAGTCATGCGGCTTCAATCCCGGAACAGGGTTCCAAAAATAGTAAATTATAATGATTCCAAATAAGGATGTATGAAATTTATTTTGAAATAATTACCGGGAAATTGACGGTGCTGTTTTTTCCTTGATTCAATCCTGTTCTGAAGTGCCGCTTTCAACAATATAACTCCAGCCCTTTTGCACGGTTTCCAGGGTCGCATGCGTTTGTCCGGCAACAAACCGGATTACATACCTTCCGTTCAACCTGGTTTGGGTGAGGAATATTGACCCGGAACGGTTGATCTTCTCCAGGATTTTTTCATTGTAATTATCCAGGGCAATGTTATCATCCATCCCCTGCGGATGGAACCGGAAACAGGCAAGGTTGAACGGCACAGGCGCCATCAGTTCAATGCCGGGGGTTCTAAGGATCTCCTCTTTAAGCCATTGCCCGGCTGCAATGTGATCGCGGATCTTCTGTTGCATGCCGTTAATACCGTAAGTCCTGATCACGAACCAGAGTTTCAGCGCCCTGAACCTCCTTCCAAGGGGAACGCCCCAGTCGCGGTAATTGTTCACCAGTTTATCCTCCGCTGTTTTGAGATATTCCGGGAGAATGCTGAAGGTGTTGACCAGTGCCTGTTTGTCGCGGATGAAATAGGCCGAACAATCGAAATTGGTAAACATCCACTTATGCGGGTTGACCACAAAGGAGTCGCAATGGCAGATATCGGGCACCATCTCACGGATTTCAGGCAGCATCAGGGCTGTTCCGGCGTAAGATGCATCCACGTGGTGCCAGCAATTGTATTTCGCGCAAATTCTGCCGATCTCGCCGACGGGATCGATGGCCGTTGAACTGGTTGTACCAAAAGTAGATACGACTGCCAGGGGCGCCAGGCCATCAGCCAGGTCACGGGTGATAGCCTCTTCCAGTTTATCAGCCCGCATGGCGAAATCCGCATCAACCTCGATCTTGACCAGGTTTTCAATGCCGATCCCTGCGATCTTCACATCCTTATCAATGGAGGAATGACCTTGTGTGGATGTGTAGACCCGGAACCTGTCGGCAGGAGAGAAACCCCTCCGGTTAATCTCAAATCCGGACCTTTTTTCACGGGCCGAAAGCAATGCAACCAGCGTGGCGGAGGAACTGCTGTCCTGGATCACCCCGATGAACTCCTTCGGAAGTCCCAGGATGTCACGCAGCCACTCCATCACCCGCTCCTCCAGCTCTTCAGCGGCAGGGGAGGTGAGCCACAACATGCACTGGGCGCCCATGGTGGCGGTAAGCATCTCAGCCAGGATGGAGGGTTCGCTGTTGTTTGCCGGGAAATAGGCAAAAAACCCGGGATGCTGCCAGTGGGTCATCCCCGGGACAATAATATTTTTAAAATCGGAGAAGATCGTTTGAAAATCTTCCCCGTTCGCCGGCGCAGTTGAAGGAAGCTGACTTTTGATATCGCCCGGTTTCATATCCGGTTTTACAGGATATTGCTCCAGGTTCCCCAGATAATCGGCCATCCAGTCGACCAGTTCATGGGCATGCTTGCGGAATTCTTCATTGGTCATAGCCATCGTATATACCCGCAAATGTATTACAAAAACAAGATCACGAGAAACAGGGGAACCTGAAAACTCCCTACTTTTGCGGCGATATTTCTATCATGAATTCCAGCGAAACCATAAAAATCATCAATGCCTCCGAACACAACCTGCGCTCGGTCTCCCTTGAATTTCCCAAAAACAAGCTGATCGTGGTGACCGGCGTATCCGGATCGGGGAAGTCGTCGCTTATCTTCGATGTGCTCTACCGGGAAGCTGAAAGCCGTTATCTTGGCTCGTTTTCATCTTTTGCCCGCCAGTTCATGGGCAAGCTGAAAAAACCGGATGTTGAAAAGGTGGAGGGACTGTCGCCGGCCATCGCCCTCGACCAGAAATCGGTCGTCTCCAATCCCCGCTCAACGGTCGGGACCATCACCGGAATCTATGACGCGCTCAGGCTGTTGTTTGCCCGTGCCGGCAAGCCGGTTGCGGGCAGTTCTGAATTTACCGTCAATCGCAGTTTGTTTTCCTTCAATTCCCCCGAAGGCGCCTGCCCGGTTTGCAAAGGGCTGGGTGTCGAGGATTTTCTGGACCCTGAATTGCTGATCGCCGATGAAAACCGCACCCTGCGCCAGGGAGCGCTTAAAATTACCGCGCCCAACGGATACATTATCTACTCCCAGGTTACACTCGATGTACTGGACCAGGTGTGCAGGTCTGAAGGGTTTCACATTGATATTCCATGGAAAGAGCTGACTCCTGCACAAAAGCATATCGTCCTTTACGGCAGCGACAGGATCGAGATCCCATTTGGCAAACATCCGCTCGAATCGCGTATGAAGTGGAGCGGGATCACCGCAAAACCGCGCGAGCTGGGTTATTACAAGGGAATTCTTCCGGTGATGGAGGTGATCCTCCAGCGTGACCGGAACAAGAACATCCTGCGTTTTGTACGCACCGTGAAATGCAAGGCTTGCGACGGCCGGCGGCTGAATGACAATGCCCTTTCGGTGAAAATTCCCGGTGAACACGCAATAGATCATGAAATTAACCATGCAGATGATGGTATCAACCATGCAGATGATGGTATCATCAACGCATACGGTGGATCCATTCATGCGAGTGAGGGACCTATCCTCCCTTTAAAGAATGATGACGCACCCTGTTTCAAATCATACAACATTGCTGAACTGGCAGCGCTTCAACTCGACGACCTTCAGCGGGTACTCCGTGAAATCAACTTCGGAAAACCGGAACAGTTGGTGGCAGCGCCTGTCATCAACCAGGTATCGAAACAGGTTGACCTGCTGAAACGTCTGGGGTTGTGCTATCTCACCTGCGATCGCGAATCGACCACCCTGTCGGGTGGAGAATCACAACGGCTGAGACTGGCAACCCAGGCCGGAACGGGGCTCACCGGGCTGATCTGTATTTTTGATGAACCTTCAATCGGACTGCATCAGCATGACATAAGAAATTTGATCGATATCCTGAAGGAACTGCGCGACAATGGCAACACGGTGATCGTGGTGGAACATGATGAAGAATTTATGCGTTGTGCTGACTGGCTGATCGATATTGGCCCGGGACCAGGCATCCATGGTGGAGAAGTGTTATTCAATGGACCCGTGGAAATGGCATTTGCCTTGCCTGAATCCGAAATCCGGAAAAGCAGGACGTTGTCATTCCTGTTTGGACTCGAAAAGTTTGATCATCCGGTAACGCACCATCAGCTTTCCGGGTTTATCACCGTGAAAGGAGCCTCAGCGCGCAACCTGAGGAACATCGATGTCAGCTTCATGCTGCAGGCCCTGAATGTGGTGACGGGAGTTTCCGGAGCCGGCAAGTCGACCCTGACACACTACATCCTGGGAGCATTTTTAAAAAACAGGCTGCATGATGCCAATGAAAATGTTGGTGCACACCGGGAGATCAAAGGCTGGGAGGGGATCGGGAAACTGATCTCGATCGACCAGGCCCCGATTGGACGAACTCCCCGCAGCAACCCGGCTACCTACACTGGTTTGTTTGATCACATCCGTGACCTTTTTGCAAGGCAGCCGGAGGCCGTTAGCCGCGGTTACGATAAAAGCCGGTTCTCATTCAATACGGCCGGCGGACGGTGTGAATCATGCCAGGGGGCTGGTTATCAGCAGGTGGGCATGCATTTCATGGGCAATGTGGAGGTTTTGTGCGAGGCCTGTGAAGGCCGCCGGTTTGATGATGAAACACTGGAAATCAGGTTCAAAGGCGGTAACGTACCCGTTCCTCCAGATGTTGTGCCGGCACCTGGCAAGGTTAAGGGGGAACATGTCACTCACAGCCAGGGCAGGAACATCTCCGAAATCCTGGAGATGTCTGTTTCGGAGGCGATTGTGTTTTTCGAGGGTGAAACCAGGATTTTACGGTTTCTTGAAACCCTCGACAGCCTTGGTCTCGGATATCTCACACTTGGACAACGGTCGTCGACACTGAGCGGCGGCGAGGCCCAGCGCATCAAGCTGGCAACTGAACTGGCAAAACCGCAAT
>CAZPWZ010000038.1:0-11656 GCA_964590675.1 uncultured Draconibacterium sp. | reverse complement strand
TATTTTGCGGTTTGTTTTTTGGAAATTCAATACTTTAAGCTTTATTTTGCTCTCCGGCGAATAATTATGAGTGTAATCCTTATCCTGGTCTTTTTCAGTGTCGTACTTGCAGGTGGCTTCCTTGCTGCCTTTTTCTGGTCGGTGCGCAACGGGCAATATGACGATACCTACAGTTCATCGGTCAGGATCCTGTTTGATGATGACAAACCCCGGGAAAAGACAATCGCAGATCCTGCTTCCGAGGTGCCCGGGGAGAGGGCAGCCTCCCAATCCATTCCCTCACCGCCATTGCATGAATAATCACCAAACCAATAACATATGGAAAATCAGACCTTCTACTATGACAACAAAATTGTAAAAAACTTTGCCTATGCAACACTTTTCTGGGGTGTTGTCGGCATGGTTGTCGGACTTTTACTGGCGTTACAATTCATCTGGCCGGCGCTATCCTTTGGCATACCGTATACCACTTTTGGCCGGATCCGCCCGATCCACACCAATGCGGTGATCTTTGCATTTGTTGGCAACGGGATGTTCACCGGGATCTATTATTCGCTTCAGCGGCTCTGTAAAGCGAGGATGTTCAACGATCTGCTCAGCAAGATAAACTTCTGGGGCTGGCAATTGATCATTGTCCTTGCTGCAGTCACCTTTGTCTTCGGGATAACCACCGGCAAGGAATATGCAGAACTGGAATGGCCGATCGACATTTTGGTAGCCGTTATATGGATCGTCTTCGGCTGGAACATGATCGGCACCATCATCAAACGAAGGGTGTCGCACATCTATGTTGCAATCTGGTTTTACATTGCCACATTCGTCACCATTGCCGTTTTGCATGTTACCAACAGCCTGGCCATACCGGTCGGTCTTTTTAAAAGCTATCCCATTTATGCCGGGGTACAGGATGCCCTGGTTCAATGGTGGTATGGCCACAATGCAGTCGCTTTTTTTCTGACCACGCCATTTCTCGGGTTGATGTATTATTTCCTGCCCAAGGCTGCCAACCGGCCGGTTTATTCCTACCGGCTTTCCATCGTCCATTTCTGGGCGCTGATCTTTCTCTATATCTGGGCCGGACCGCACCACCTGTTGTACAGTGCCCTTCCGAATTGGGCACAATCACTGGGAGTGGTTTTTTCGGTCATGCTCATTGCCCCTTCCTGGGGAGGCATGGTCAACGGATTGCTTACTTTGCGAGGGGCATGGGATCGTGTTCGTGAGGATCCTGTTTTGAAGTTCATGGTTGTTGCGGTGACCGCTTACGGGATGTCAACATTCGAAGGCCCCATGATGTCGACGAAGAGTGTGAATGCCATCTCGCATTTCACCGACTGGACCGTAGGACATGCCCACATCGGAGCGCTGGGCTGGAATGGATTTCTCACATTCGCCGTGCTCTATTACCTGATTCCCAGGATTTTTCAAACACAGCTTTTTTCCAAAAAGATAGCCAACCTCCATTTCTGGATTGGGACCCTTGGCATCATTTTCTACGCTGTTCCCTTATATTGGGGGGCTATCACCCAGGCCTCGATGTGGAAAGAATTTACTGAAGCAGGATTCCTGAAATATCCGAATTTCCTTGAAACCGTCACGCAGTTAAGGCCCATGTACGCAGCAAGGGCCATTGGCGGTGGCTTGTACATTGTTGGGATCGTGCTGGGCATCTACAATCTCATCCTGACAGTAAAGGCGGGAAAATTCCTTCCTGAAGAGGCTGCCTCTGCACCTGCCCTCGCTAATGCCGGCAACAGCCGCGGTTCGGGCGAAGGTATTCACCGCTGGCTTGAGCGCAGGCCTGTTCAGTTCACTATTTTTGCACTGGTTGCCATCCTTATCGGGGGACTGATTGAAATTGTTCCGCTATACCTGGTCAAAACCAATATCCCGACCATTGCCAGCGTCAAGCCATATACTCCCCTGGAGTTGCAGGGACGCGACATCTATGTGCGTGAAGGTTGTTATACCTGTCACTCACAGCAGGTTCGCCCGTTCCGGTCCGAAACAGAACGTTACGGAGAATATGCCAAGGCCGGAGAATATGTTTATGACCATCCGTTCCAGTGGGGATCGAAACGCAACGGTCCTGACCTTTCCCGTGAAGGGGTCGTCAACGGCCGTCAGTATAAGCCCAACTCATGGCACTACAATCATATGCTGAATCCCAAGCTTTTAAATGAACAAACGATCATGCCGTCTTACAAGTGGCTGATCGCCGATGACCTTGACCTGACAACAACTGCAAGGAAAATACGCGTGATGCAGACTTTGGGTGTGCCTTATCCGCAGGGTTATGATAAAATCGCCAATGATGAGTTGCTGATCCAGGCTACCGGCATTGCAAATGACCTCAAGAGCCAGGGTATCCAGGTGGAACCGACCAAGGAGATCATAGCTATGATCGCCTATCTGCAGCGGTTAGGCAAGGATGTTCATGCAGACGGATCTGCCACCGCATCAATTTCAGGTAAATAATCCCGGCCATGCTGCGCGATATTTTTAAATCGATCGGGGGTACTGAAAGCTATGGGATGATCTCTATGATCATTTTCGTGGTCTTTTTTGTGATCCTGGTCCTTCACACCCTCCTGATGAGAAAGAAGGATGTGGATGATTTCAGCCGCATGCCACTGGACGATTTTTCAAAGGAATCAGATGATATTCAAGATATTTAAAAAATATTTTCTATGGAAATGAATGCTCATAATACTGTTGAAAAGGACGAACTGACCGGTGATAAACTGTTGTCGGGTCACGAGTATGACAATATCAGGGAACTGGATAACAACCTGCCAAAATGGTGGGTGTGGCTTTTCATAATTACGATTGTGTGGTCTGTGGTGTACATCTTCCTATTCGATGTGATAAAGGTGGCGCCATACCAGCAGCAGGAGTGGAAAAACGAGATGGCTGCTGCAGGAGCGGTTGCACCAGGCCAGCCTGCACCGGTTGCAGCTGCCGACATGGTTGCGCTCACCGACCAGGCAAGTCTGGATGCCGGAAAGGAAATCTGGGACAAACAGTGTAAAGTTTGCCATCTCAGTGGCGGACAGGGACTGGTTGGTCCAAACCTGTGCGATGAATTCTCCATTCATGGTTGCAACTACAGTGATGTGGTCAATATCATTGTTGTCGGCGCCCCGGAAAAGGGGATGATATCCTGGAAAACGCAACTTTCAGACGTCCAGATCAACCAGGTGGCCAGTTTCACCATGACACTCAGGGGCACAACGCCGCCGAATCCCAAAGCTCCCCAGGGAGAGCCCTGCAAGTAGCATGCAACAGATGGATGATTCATCGGGAGGATTTCGCGACAGGCTGTACACCATCGATGAAAGTGGGAAGCGGCTGTGGGTGTTTGCAAAAAGCCCGAAAGGCGCCTTCACAACTGCCAGGAACATCACCGGTATCTTACTGATGATCTTCTTTTTCAGTGCCCCTTTTATCAAAATTCACGGGCAGCAGTTGCTGTTGTTTGATTTTCTTAACCGCACTTTTGTCATTTTTGGAGTGCAATTCTGGCCCCAGGATTTTAATATCTTTTTTATCGGGATGATCGCCCTGATGGTGTTCATCATCCTGTTTACCGTGACATACGGTCGCATCTGGTGCGGATGGGCCTGCCCCCAGACTGTTTTCATGGAGGTGGTTTTTCGGCGTATCGAATACTGGATCGATGGAGACATGCACAGGCAGAAGGAACTTGACAAAAGGCCCTGGGATGCGGGTAAGCTGTTCCGCCGGGGACTGAAGCATGGGATATTCTACCTGATATCGTTCATCATCGGCAATTATTTCCTCATGTACATCATCGGCTCAGATGCCTGGCTGACGATGGTAACCGAAAGCCCGGCCGATCATATTGCCGGCCTGGCAGGCATGGCCATCTTTTCTTTCTTCTTTTATTTCATATTCGCCTGGTTCCGTGAACAGGTTTGCACCATCGTATGTCCCTACGGGCGATTGCAAGGGGTGCTGCTCGACCGCGAAACCATTGTGATATCCTATGATTATGAAAGGGGAGAGGAACGGGGTGCCCTGAGGAAAAGTGAAAACCGGGCCGGGACCAAAAAGGGAGACTGCATCGACTGTAGCCAGTGTGTGGCAGTTTGTCCGACCGGGATCGATATCCGGAATGGAGCGCAGCTGGAATGCATCAATTGTGCATGCTGTATCGATGCGTGCGATGACATGATGAAAAAGGTCGGTTTTAAACCCGGACTGATCCGGTATGCCTCCGAAAAAATGATTGCGGAGAAAAAGCACTGGCATTTCACCTGGCGTTCTGCCGCCTATTCGGTCGTTTTGGCCGTGCTGCTTTTTGCCCTGGGATATTTCCTTCTCTCCCGCAACCCGGTCGAAGCCACCGTACTGCGCTCCCCGGGGATGCTTTACCAGGAGCAGGAGGGGGGCAGGGTGAGTAATTTATACAGCGTGAAGGTGGTTAATAAAACATCCGGCGATCTGCCCGTCGAGATACGGTTGCTTTCAGGCCCGGGTGAAGTGAAGATTATCGGGAATGCACCGGTCATCAGGAAACAATCGTTGGGAGAGTTCGTATTCTTTATCATTTTAAACCGGACCAAACTCACGGGGAGCAAGACGGAGGTTGAAATCGGGATTTTCTCGGGCGGTGAAAAACTTGATCAAACCCGGGCAACTTTTGTCGGTCCGGATAATCCATAAAATAAATTGTCTTCAACGCGCAGGTAGATACCCTTTTATCCTGCATTTTTTATTTTAAAATGACCTATTTGAGCTTATGAAGTGGAACTGGGGAACCGGCATTTTTATCGTGATCGTTCTTTTTCTGGGCGCCTGCGCCGCATTTATCATTTATTCGCAAAGTCAGAAATGGAGCATGGTTGAGGAGGATTACTACCCGAAGGAGCTCCGGCACGAGGAGAAACTGGTTAAAATGCGCAATGCCAATTCCCTAATTGATCCGCTGACTGTAACCATGGAACAATCCAATGTGGTGATTCGTTTTCCGTATGAATTTAAAGGGAATGAGCTTAAAGGAAAAATTGATATCTACAGGCCGTCCGACGAATCGCTTGACCTGGTTATCCCGATCGTCACGGATACCGCATTGGTTCAGCTGATACCCCTGAATCGGCTCTCCGCGGGGCGTTACGTGGTCAAGGTGGAATGGTCATCCGGGGGGAAGGACTTTTTTAAGGAACAAGATATTTTTATTCCCTGATATGGATTATCTGCCGCCTTTTATTATTGGATTGCTTGGAAGTTTTCACTGCATGGGGATGTGCGGGCCTATAGCGGTTGCGCTGCCACTGAAGGAAAATTCGTGGGAGACAAGGATTATCAGCGGATTGTTTTACAATGCAGGCCGGTTGATCACTTATGCCTTCCTGGGATTCATTTTTGGGATCCTTGGATTTGGCATCCATATCTGGGGTTTCCAGCAGTGGGTCTCCATCGGGGTTGGTTTGGTTATGATACTGAGTGTGGCCTTCCCGGTGCTTTTTCATAAGGCGAAGCTCACCGGGATGGTCAATCCTGTTTTCGCGGGATTTAAAAGGCAATTCGGCCGTTTTTTTGGTTTCCGCACCTACCTGTCTACCCTGATGATCGGCCTGATGAATGGTTTTCTCCCATGCGGGCTTGTGTATATAGCCCTTGCCGGCGCACTGGTTTCGAACACACCTGTGTCCGGGGCGATCTATATGATGGCTTTCGGGCTTGGCACAATTCCGGCGCTTCTGAGCCTGTCGCTGCTTGGAAATATTATCAGTCTCAACATTCGCCGCCGTGTTCAGACCTTGATCCCGTTTCTCATCCTGCTGATTGGCATTTTGTTCGTCTTGCGGGGCATGAATCTTGGAATACCATACCTGAGCCCGAAGATGGACCAGCACCAGAAGCACAAAACCGAACAGATACAGAAACCTGAATGCTGCCATTAAAAATTCCGGGAAATGACTAATTTTGTATTGTCCACCTGTCCACTCGTCGATATTTCCAAACGCTTACCAATAAATAAAATCAACCATAAACCCAAAACCCAAATTCTATGAAAAAGATTGCAATTATCCTGGTTTCATTGTTTGTAACTACTGTTTTTATTACCTCCTGTGGCGGAGGAGGTCAGCCGGCAGGTGAACAGGCCGCAGTGGAGGCTACCGGTCCTTATGCCGATCTTCCGGCCGAGATCCAGGCGATGATGCCGCGTGGCGAAGAAATCTACAAGACCAAATGCACGGTGTGCCATCAGTCTACCGGTTTAGGCATCGAAAACGTGTTCCCGCCGCTTGCAAAAGCCGATTATCTGCTTGCTGACAAAGTCAGGGCAGTGGCACAAACACTCAACGGATCCAATATCGAAATGACTGTGAACGGGAAAAAGTACACCACCCCGATGGTCCCCCAGGTTGACACCAAGGAGGATGCCGTTGCGGTTATCAATTACGTACTCAATAATTTTGGCAATAAGGATGGCTTTGTGACTATGGCAGAAGTAGCCAAGGTTGAGATCCTGCCACGTCCTGCTCAAACCCCGGCAAAGTAATGTCTTTCAGTAAGGGATTCATTCCGGCTGACAGGGATATCTATTAATCAGAATGAGGTTGTCTCGCAATTGCAGACAACCTCATTTTATTTTCGTTTGATCAGCTGTTCCCGCACATAATCCCCCCGTTCTTTATCAGTTTTAAAACCTGATTTGAGGAAATTTGGAAAAAAGATCAGGCGCAGGATGATAAACATAATGAACAGCTTGATCAGAATAATGGCCCAGAGTTTTTTCCCGACGGTCATGTTGCGAAACCCGTCATAATAAAACAGCCAGACCCTTTTAAACAGATTTGTCAATCGTAAATCGTAAATCGTAAATCGTAAATCGTAAATCAGTTTCCTACCAGCTTCCTCCGGCCCCGCCGCCTCCAAAGCTCCCGCCGCCAAAACCGCCGAAACCGCCTCCTCCGCCACCGCCGCCAAATCCGCCACCGCCTCCGCTGAAATCGTTCCAGGAGCCGCTATGTCCACGTCCCATTGATCCCAGGAGCATAAGTGCCGTCCAGAATGGCAGGCTCTTTCCGACTGACGTTCCACGCCCGCGACTCCCCCGGATAATGGTAAATACGATAACCATGATGATGATCGGAATAATTAGTGCAAACGGGCTCGATTTTTTGTTTTTCTGCTTGGCGTACTGGTCGGCTGTGTATTCCCCTTTGGCCAGGGATATCATTGCCGAGGTGGCTGCCTCGATTCCGGCATAATAGTTCCCGGTGCTGAAATTCGGGATCATTTCGTTCGTTACGATCCGCTTGGCAAGTGCATCAGGAATCACCCCTTCCAAACCATATCCTGTTTGAATGCTTGCCTCTCCCTTTTCATTGGGGTATTTAGGCTTTATGAGCATCACTGCCCCATTGCTCTTACCCTTTTGACCCACTCCCCACGATTGACCAATTTTATAGGCAAACTCATTCTTGTCATAACCATTCAGCGATTTGACGATTACAACCACGATCTGAGTCGATGTGGAATCATTGAACCGGACAAGCTTGGTCTCCAGCGCCTGTATTTCATCGGCGCTCAGAATCCCGGCAAAATCATTGACAAGTCTTGGCGGATCCGGCCTTGCAGGAATGTCCTGCGCAACGACAGGGGGCAATCCCGAAAGGAATATAGACCCCAAAAATGCTAAAATAAATCCTCTTACTCCGCTCATAAGTCTTTTTCTTATCGAACCCGTTTTAATCCTCAAACTGTTAACCAGTGCAACCGTCCACAAGCCACCTAAATCAATCTTTCCCGAACGATATTTCATCCGTGAGTTCATTCACGTCATTTTTCAGGCGGGGAAAATGTTTTTTCAGGTGATCTCCCGTGGAGGTGATGGCCTCGATTAAACCGTCGGCAAACCGGCCTTCACGAAAGTGGTTCAGCATTTTAGCCTTGATATCATCCCAGTAGTTTTCCGGCACCACTTTATGAATACCGCTGTCGCCAATGATGGCAAACCGACGGTTCTTGACAGCCAGGTAGATCAGAACGCCGTTTCTTTGATCGGTTTTATTCATCCCAAGCTGTTTGAAAATGAAGGCCGCACGATCCATGACATCACCGGTGAAGGTGTTTTCAACGTGAATCCGAATTTCACCCGATGTATCCAGTTCGGCATTCATGATGGCCTGTGTGATCTCCTCTTTCTCCAGAGCAGAAAAAAAATCAATTGCAGCGATACCCATTGTCTCCTGGTTTTAATGGTTCCGAATTAACGATCCCTGTATTTATACCTTTATAGCCTGGCGATTAAAATTCAACCGTGGGTGCTTTTTCTGCGCCGGCCTGTGCCTCGAAATAGGCCTTTTTCTGGAATCCCAGCATGCCGGCAAAAATACTGTTCGGGAAACGACGGAGATAGGTGTTGTATGCCTGTGCGGACTCGTTGAACTTCATACGTTCAACACTGATCCTGTTTTCGGTTCCTTCAAGCTGGGCCTGAAGTTCCGAAAAATTCTGCGTGGCCTTCAGTTCCGGATACTTTTCCACCACGACCATCAGCCTGCCCAATGCAGCACTCACGCCATTCTGCGCTTCCTGGAACTTCTGAAGGGAGCCTTCATCGAGGTTTTTCGGGTTTATCTGAACACTGGTGGCCTTGGCACGTGCTTCAATTACAGCCGTGAGCGTTTGCTGTTCAAAATTGGCTACGCCCTTCACGGTGTTAACCAGGTTCGGTATCAGATCAAGCCTTCGCTGGTATACGTTTTCAACATTGGCCCAGGCAGTGTTTACACCTTCTTCCTTGGTTACCAGGTTATTGTTGATCCCGGTTACCCAGGAGATCAGGAGAATGATGACTCCGACAACAACGATCAATATAATCCAACCTTTACTTAGTTTCATATGCGATAAGTTTTACGTTTTTACAAAATTAATGATTTATTTAATCTGGTCTGTGCTTCGTTTGATAAACTCGGCCAGGTCTTTCCCTTTCAGCATGTTCTGTGCGAGCAGGGCAAGATCGAACAATTGCTTGATGGTGCCCGTTTGTTTTTCCGTCTCCGGTTCAAGCAATAACCTGGTAACCAATGGATTGTTAGAGTTTACAACCAGGTTGTAATTTTCCGGCATCTCACCCATGAATCCATAACCGCCGCCGCCACCCAGGGCCGACATATCCTTCATGCGGCGCATAAATTCATTTTGCGTGATCTGAAGCGGGGATTCCTTTTCACTCAGGCTTTCAAAAACAACGGTGAATTTTTTAGCATCTATCTGCTTTTCGATCAGCTCTTTTATTGACTTCTGCTGTTCGTCATTGAGTTTCGACGGCAAGGCATCTTCCTTCCTGATCAGTTTATCAATAGTATCGGAATCAACCCGGGTGAATCGTGTTTTCTCCAGCTTTTGTTCGAGGGTATTGATGAAATGAGCCTCCAGGATGCCATCCATCAGCAGCACGTCATAGCCCCTTGATTTTACATTCTCAATGTAGCTGTATTGCTCATGCTGGTTGGTCGCATACAGGTAGATTAACTGCCCGTCCTTGTCCTGTTGTGCCGGTTTGATATGCTTTTCATATTCCTCGAGGGTGAAATATTTATTGTCGACATTTTTCAACAGGCAAAATTTCTTGGCCCTGTCATAAAACTCTGGCTGGGAGATGATGCCATATTCAATGAAAACTTTGATATCGTCCCATTTGGTTTCAAAATCGGGACGCCCATCCTTGAATAACGACTCCAGCTTATCAGCCACCTTCTTGGTGATGTGGTTTGAGATCTTCTTTACATTGGGATCACTCTGCAGTTAACTGCGCGAAACATTCAGCGGAATATCGGGCGAATCGATCACGCCATGCAATAATGTCAGGAAGTCGGGTACGATTCCTTCAACGGAATCGGTTACAAAAACCTGGTTGCAGTAAAGCTGGATTTTGTCTTTCTGAACCTCAAGATTTCTTTTCACCTTCGGGAAATAGAGGATTCCCGTGAGGTTGAAGGGATAATCCACATTGAGGTGTATCCAGAACAGGGGTTCATCGAAGGTAAATGGATACAATTCCCGGTAGAAATTCTTGTAATCCTCATCCTTGAGATCAACGGGTTTCTTTTTCCAAATTGGATCGGTATTGTTGATGATGCGGGGCTTTTCAACTTCAACCTCTTTGTCGTTTCCGTCTTTGTCCTTTTCACCCTCAACCTTCTCCCATGTTTTTTCATTCCCGAAACGGATGGGAACCGGGAGGAATTTGCAATATTTCTTCAGGATGCCCAGCAGCGTATGTTCTTCCAGGTAATCCTTTGAATCATCGGCAATGTGCAGAATCACCTCGGTACCCCTGTCCTGCTTGTCGGATTCCTCCATGGAGTAATCGGGGCTGCCGTCACATTCCCAATGAACGCCCGCCGTGTTGCCTTTTTTCTGGTAGGTCTTGGTGTAAATGTGAACCTTGTCGGAGACCATAAAACTGGAATAGAAACCAAGCCCGAAATGGCCGATGATGGCATTCATTTCCGTCTCCGATTTGGTTTTGAATTTCTTGACAAACTCTTCGGCGCTTGAAAAAGCTATCTGATTTATGTATTTATCAACTTCTTCGGCGGTCATTCCAATACCCTTATCCTTGATGGAAATGGTTTTTTTCTTTTTATCCAGGGTCACTTCGATGGTCAGGTCACTGATGTCACCGTTGTATTTTCCAAGTGCGGCAAGGGTTTTCAGCTTTTGTGTTGCATCAACTGCGTTGGAGATCAATTCGCGCAGGAATATTTCATGTTCCGAATAAAGGAATTTTTTAATAATCGGAAAGATGTTTTCAGTTTGGACGTTGATTTTACCTTTTTGCATAGATTTTCGGATTTAATTTGCTGTCATGTGCATGTCAAAGTGGGTGCCAACCGAAACTTACTGCCAAAATGACAAAGGGCCGCATGTTGTGCATGCAGCCCTTCGAATAAATGGGAATATGGTAATATGGTAATGTATGAGATTAGCTGTGCTTAACTATCGTCAGTACCAATGTAATAACTGCGATCGTGTTAAGGATGAAAAAACTGATCGTACCCACGGTGAACATGGAGTATTTCCTTGTTTGAATTTCTTGTGCTTCCATGGTATATGCATTTTATCTGACAAACTTATAACAACGGCGCGGCGAAGTCAATATAAAATAAGTAAGTGTGGATGGTTAATAAGTAAGTGTAACTATTTTGCATTTTTTAGCGCCGTATGATTTTTTTTCAACTTTTCAGTTTTCAAGTGGAAAATTCCTAATTTTACAGGGTCTTTCGTCCTGGAGAACAAACTAAAAACTCACTGATATGAACCCAATTGATTGGAAAAACCTGCCGTTCGGCTATTTTAAAACGGATTACAATGTACGTTGTTACTATAAAGATGGAAAATGGGGGGAAATTGAGGTAACGGACTCAGAAACCATAACCATGCACATGGCGGCTACCTGCCTGCATTACGGTCAGGAGGCCTTTGAAGGGATGAAGGCTTTTACCGGTGCTGACGGGAAGATCAGGATATTTCGTATGGAAGAAAATGCAAAAAGGATGATCCGTTCGGCGGAGGGCATCATGATGGCTGAAGTGCCGGTTGAGCTGTTTTGCGAGGTTGTACTGACAGCCGTGAAGCTGAACCTGAAATATGTACCGCCTTATGGCGAAGG
>CAZPWZ010000037.1:0-11707 GCA_964590675.1 uncultured Draconibacterium sp. | reverse complement strand
AAGACAAAAAAGGGAACTATTGGTTTGGAACAAATGGAAATGGGATTATACGCTACGATGGTAAAACACTGGAAAAAATTTCAATCGAAGGAATCAGTCCATATTTCAGGGTTATAGAAATTGTAGAAGATAAAGCGGGACATATATGGTTTGGATCTGATGAACTCATAAAATACGATGGTGAGAAATTTACTGTATACTCTGAAAAAGATGGCCTGCAAGATGGTGAAATTTGGGGACTGACAATTGACAAAAACGGACTCATTTGGGTTGGATCGACTGAAGGAGTTAGTTATTTTGATGGTGAAAAATTTATACCTTTTATATTACCTGAAACAAAGGTCGAAAATCCACAACCTAGGTTATCTGATAAATTGGTTTTTAAAATTATAGAAGACAAAAATGGGACGATATGGTTTGCTACCGACGGAAATGGAATTTTCAAATACAATAAAGGAGAATTTACTCATTTAACCAACAAGAATGGACTTACCGATAATGCTGCGGATATCTTTGAGGACAAGCAAGGAAATATTTGGATTGGAACTCTTTTTGGAGGTACAAGTAAATTTGATGGAACTACTTTCACCAATTTTACAAAGGATGGAATTATTAAAGGTGAAGAAACCGGTGGGTTTTATGAAGATCGTAAAGGGAATATTTGGTTTGCGGCAGAAAATGTTGGAGTATATGAATATGATGGGACTAATTTCACATTATACACTACTGAAAATGGATTAACTTCAAATCTTGTTCTAAGCATCTATGAAGATAACAAAGGACAGCTTTGGTTTGGAACTTGGCAAGGCATGTGCATTTTTGATGGTGAAAAATTCGTGAATGCTAATGAGATGGAACCTTGGACGAGGTAAAAATAACTGTTGCTAACAGCACATTTGCAATAGGCGGGGTTTCGTGCTCCGCAGCCAGTTTCGTGGTAATCGAAAGTTTTGTGCTCCGCATAAACATTTGTGGAGAAAATCCCGCCCATCGCAAATCTGCAAACCGTTATCGGCTTTTCTATGACCGATAGTACTTAAAATAAACAGACAGAAATGAAATTAACAACACTCATATTTTTTAGCATTCTATCCATATTGACTTCGTGCAATGGGCAGACTTCAAATAAGAAAAAAAACTCTGACCAGTTTACAAAAGGCGACACCGTAAAAGAACTTGGAAGCAGCATTATGGTTGTTTATCAAGACAAGAAAAATATTTATTGGTTTGGAAGTTGGGAAACAGGAGTGTATAGATATGACGGTAAGACATTGGTAAATTATACAACAAAACACGGTTTGCAAAACAATAGAATAGATGAAATTACAGAAGATAAATTTGGAAACATTTACTTCATTGGTTGCCACCCAAATTCTACAATAACTAAATTTGACGGACAATCATTTACTAAAATTATAGCAACCCCAAGTCATGAATGGAAACTTGAAGCCAATGATTTGTGGCTAAGAAATGCTTATCAAACCGAAAAAGTATATCGGTTTGACGGAAATACTTTTTATGAATTGACACTACCAAAGCCACCTAAACTTATCAATCCTTATGAAATTTATAGCATTTATAAAGACAAAAAAGGTAACATTTGGTTTGGCACAAATCCAGTTGGAGTTTGCCGTTATGATGGAAAATCATTTGAATGGATTACAGAAGAAGATGTGACAGAATTTCGCAATGAAGGGGCAAACGGAGTACGTTCAATCACGGAAGACAAAAATGGAGACTTTTGGTTTAATACCGAAAACCGTTATAGTGTTTACGACAGCATAACATTAAAAAGCAATAAGTTTTATACAAGACACGAAAGCATAGGCAGTTTAGATGGGAAGAATACCAATGGTCTAAAAGAGTATTTATCAATTGCAAAGGATAACAATAATAACTTATGGTTTGCAACTTATCGTAGTGGTGTTTGGAAATATGACGGAACAATAGTCACTCATTATCCAGTTCAGAAAGATTCTAAAGACATTACGATTTTTAGAATTTACAAAGACAACAATGGTTATCTATGGCTTGGAACACACGAAAATGGTGCGTATAAATTTAACCGAAACACATTTGAAAAGTTTAAACCATATTGACGAAAGAAGAACAGCCGATAACACGGGTTTGGCAAAAGTGGCGGTTCAGTGCTCCGCAGACACACTTGTGGTTAATCAAAGTCTGGTTCTCCGCATCAACATTTTTGGTTAAAATCGCCACCTTTGCCAAGCCCGAAAACGCTATGTGCAAGCATATAAAAACACCTCTTCTAAATGCATAAGAATAAGAAAGTAGTAAGGATTATACGGTGGACACTTTTAATTTTGCTTATTGTTTTTTTGTATAAGGTTTTCTGGCCGAGGCATTACAACGTAAAGTCGAGAGAAAAGGAAATAAATAGCACATTCTGGCAGTTATCAACAGGATCTACAATTGGTTATACTTACATATCCTCTACTTCAAAAGAAACTCAAGCATATCCAATCATTTATCTGCATGGCGGTCCAGGTGGTGCTATTTCTAAGCGAGTAATTGATGATCTAAAACCTCTTTGTGACGATGGCTTTGATTTATACTTTTATGATCAGGTTGGGAGCGGCGCATCAAGCAGATTAAGTGATATTTCCGAATATACTGTTCAAAGACAAGTAGATGACTTAAATGAAATAATCACAAAAATCAATTCAGGAAAAGTTACATTAATTGGACAGTCGTGGGGCTCTGTTTTAGCTGCTGCATACTTATCAAAGCACCCCGAAAGGATTGACAAAATAATTTTTACTAGCCCAGGCCCTATTTATCCAATAAACGATGCAGAAATAAATATTCCGGCTCCGGATAGCTTCAGATTACGAGCTCCATTGTATACAAATAAAGCTGCAAATGAATCTTCAACTAACATTCGGATTAAAGCAATTACATTTTTCGCTACTCACTTTGGTATAAAAATAGCTTCTGATAAAGAAGTTGACGAATACGCCGACTTTCTTGATTCTAAAGCTTATAAATCTGCTTTATGTGATACATCAGTAAACTTGGAAATTCGCTGTAGTAAAGGATTTTTCGCAAGCATAATGACATATAAAAGCGTATTACTCTTGAAAGATTTTAGAGAGAAAATTAAAGGTATAAATATACCAGTTTTAATTTTGAAAGGACAATGCGATAATCAGCCGTGGGGCGCTACCAATGAATATTTGAGTCTTTTTCCTAATCACAAATTTGTACTAATACCAAATGCAGGACACTTCATAAATGTAGAGCAGCATGAAATGTATATCCGTGAAATAAAAAACTTTCTACTACAATAATGCCAGCACATAACACGGGCTTTCTGCAAGCGGGGCATTTGGTTTATAGGATAGTGCAGTTCTTTTATCTATCTTTGGGTTATTAAGACAGGAAACGGCTTCGATTCGCCCCGCCAGCAGAAAGCCCGGGAACGTTAGTGTTCATTGGGTTTTTGAAATGGTTAACATTAACTAAAATATTAAGGAATAAATGTCATGAAGATGAAACCGTGTTTTCTGTTTTTTTTTATTCTTTTTTTACTGACGATTGCATGTAAGAAAAAGAATAATGATGAAATAACGAAAGGAACGGTTACTGATATTGATGGAAACATATATAAAACAATAAAAATTGGTACTCAATGGTGGATGGGAGAAAATTTAAAAACGACACGGTATCGTAATGGAGATACTATACCATCTGTAACTGATAATGGACAATGGAGTAAATTAAATATTGGTGCCAAGTGTATTAATAACAATGATTTGGAACAATTAAATATTTTTGGGTATTTATACAATTGGTTTGCTGTAATCGATTCGCGAAATGTTGCCCCGGATGGCTGGCATGTTTCAACAAATGCCGAATGGGATACCTTAATTTTCTATTTAGGTGGGAGAAGCGTTGCCGGTGGGAAATTGAAAGAAATAGGTATAACCCATTGGCAGTATTCAAATATAGGAGCGAGCAACATAAGCGGTTTTACAGCTTTACCTGGTGGTGACCGGACTTTCAGCGGTTTATTCAGGAATCCAGGTGGTTGTGGTACATGGTGGACAACGACGGAGTATGGTCAAGATATGGCCTGGAACTGGTATTTATATAATACAAATGCTGAAGCAAACCAGTCCCAGCAATTTAAGACTTATGGCTATTCGGTTCGATGCGTTAAGGATTAATTATTTTATTCGAATTATTACAAGAAATGAACTCAATTAAAACCAACGAACACTAACGAGCCGTCAGCCGAGCAATGCGGGCTGTTTCCGGAGGTTAGCATTCACCAAACCTATAAATGATAGAGGTAAGCAAAGATAAGAACAAGTAAAGCCCGCACTGCTGCTGCCGGGGCGTTAGTTGCAATAAATTGAAATGTTTCAATGAAAATTGTTACATCATGAAAAATCCAAATTACTTATCCTCACCTTACAGACATTCACTTATGTTTTTAAAAGAAAAGCCATTTGTTCTTCTGCTGTATGCGACAATTATGATATTGTTTGCACTTATTCTGTGTATGATAGCTAATATCGATTTCAAGGACAAAGTTATGTTTGGACTTCCCCTGGAAACTGTGATATGGATAATCCCATTGGTGATCATGATATTATGGCTGCTTTATTTGAGGACAAGGAAATTTCTTTATTCCACAACAATTACCTGGTTGCACATTCTCATTACTGTAATCACTGCGTTTCTGATCATGACCGTTATGCTTATTGGTATTATTCCAAATAATATGACAAGCGACAGACACGAATTGATTGGTAACGCGATGCAAATTCTGTCTTCGATATTTGTTTTGGGACAACTCCTTTACCTTGTTAATGTTGGATCAGGAATCTTACTAAGAAAAATGTAATTTTCTTAATTTGCAGATAAAATCCTTGTTTTTGACTGCACTCCTTTACGACAGTCCTGACATGCGGCTGAATAAAAGAAATTGACTTTGATAAAGCATCATAAATAGAATGGACAAAGCAAGAATATTTTCAACTCCGTTTGCAAGTGTCTTTGCGTTATATCTAAAAAAAGTGGTGAAACAAGGAGAACAAAAACAGCGGTAAACATTTATATCACAAAAATGATATGAAAAAGAAACAATGGTACGAATCGTTATTTGAAAATTACGGTCAGAAATACGATAATGAGTGCTTTACCCAGGGCACTTTTGGTGAGTGTGATTTTATTGAAAATGAGCTCGGATTTGATAAATCATTGAAAATATTGGATGTTGGATGCGGAACCGGTCGACATTCAATCGAATTATCAAAAAGAGGTTATACGGTCACTGGGATTGATTTATCCGAAACGCAACTGGCACGAGCAAGGGAAAAAGCGGAAAAGGATAATCTCAGGATAGATTTTGTTAAGCAGGATGCAAGAAATTTACCCTATCAAAAAGAATTTGACCTGGCAATAATGCTTTGCGAGGGCGGATTTCCATTGATGGAGACCGATGAAATGAATTTTGAGATTCTGCAGTGTGTTTCAAAATCGCTTAAAGAGAATGGAAAATTCATCTTCACAACACTCAATGGGCTTTTCCCTTTATATCACTCTGTTGAAGAATTTTGTGCATCAGCATCAGAAGAAGGAAATGCGACCTACCGAAGCAATACTTTTGATTTGATGACATTCCGGGACCATAATACAACCGAATTTGAAGATGATTTTGGAAATAAAAAAACACTTGAGTGCAACGAAAGATATTACGTGCCCAGCGAAATTACCTGGTTATTGAAATCCCTGGGATTTACCAAGATTGAAATATCTGGAGCTAAACTTGGTAAATTTTCGAGAAATGACAAATTAACAACCGAAGATTTTGAAATGCTGGTTATCGCCGAAAGATAAAAAATGTCTTGTACATTTGTCTGCATAAATCCATCACCATAATCATTCATACTGCAACCATCCCAAAGCGCTGCAAGGTAAATGACGACCAACCATATCATCCTTTTCTCATTCATATCCGTCATTGCCATCATCATTCTTTCTGGATTCCTCTTGAGAATTTACAGGAACAGCAGGGCAAGGCACAGGACCGCAGAACCATCCGGAGCAAAACAAATCAATTTCGAATTAAAGGGCGATATTTTTGAACTGGCCAGCCTGGCCATTATCCTCGAGGACCTGGTACGGTACCAGGTACCTGTTAAAACCATTCTTGATCTGAATGTTATCCTTGAAGAGGTTTATACCAGCATTGTGAACCACCAGGACGAAGACCAGCCTGATAAGAAGGTTCAGATTTCGCTTTTATTGGATCCTGGGCAGATCACTGCAACTATTCAGGACAACAATGATGAATTCAATCCCACGGTGATACCGGCCATTGACCTCAATGCGCCACTCGAAGAAATTTCCTTCCAGGGGCTCGGTTTTCACATGGTCCGTCATCTTGTCGGTCACATGAACTACCAGCGCAAAGAGGGCAGGAACATCCTTACCATCAAGAAAAACTTTGCGACTGTATGAAACGTCTGAAATTTATAGAGGTTTTCATGCGCTGGAAGTGGTATCCCGGGATACTGAGAATCCCGTTCTTTATAGGATCATTATACCTGATATTTATTTTATTATTCGGGGAACAGGCTGAAGGCAGCAACACGGGGCTGAGCATCATGTGGGTACTGCTGTGGTCGCTGTTGCCCGTAGCATTTGTTTTATTAGGGAGGGTTTTTTGCGGGATCTGCCCGTTCAGTACAGCAGGTGACCTGGTACAAAAACTGGTTGGCAATGACATGTACCCACCGCTTTTTCTGAAAAAGTATGGTGCCTGGTTTGCCTATGCCTTTTTTATCGTGATCCTGGTAATTGAAGCCATGGTGCATATGGCCGGCTCCACAACAGCATCGGCGGTTTTGTTAATGTCTATATTCACCATGGCCATGATTTCAGGCGCCATTTACAGGCGTCGCACCTGGTGCCGCTATTTATGCCCGCTGGGGGTTGGGGGAGGTGTTTTTTCCAGGCTCAGGATCATAAAGTTAACTAAAGATCACAGGGCCTGCAATGAGTGTAAGGAATTTGAATGCCTCCAGGGTACCGAAAAAATCAAAGGGTGCCCGATGGGCTTGTGCATAAGAAAGCATGACCTGGATGCAGACTGCATATCATGCGGCAATTGCCTGAAAAGTTGTCCCCATGATTCTCCGCGCATACAATGGCGATCTCCTGTCAAAGGCATCCTGTCAAGTGTACAAATGAACCCGTCAGAGTCGGCATTCACAAGCAGCTTTATCGGGTTTTCGATTGCCTTGTACCTTGTGAAAGACTACATGGGAAAGGTAAACCGAACCGTAGGGTTTGAAAATAATTTATGGAATGAACTCCTGGTCATCATCGTTTTTACCGGGCTTTCCTTTTTGCTTTTTTATGTCTTCAGCCACATTATCCGGCCGGTAACAGGGCAGTCCCAGAAATACAACTTCAGGTTTTTTGGGTTTTTCCTGATACCCTACATTTTTTTTGCATTGGTTAACCTTACGGCCATTCACGGCGTGTCGCACAACGGCATGACCCTGTTTTACCATATTAAATTGCTGCTGGGCCTGCCGCTGCATGAAACCCTGTTCCACCATCCCCCGCTTATCAGTGTACAGGCCAAACATTTCATCCAGGGGTTCGGGATCCTGGCCGGGACAGTCATTTCGATTGTTTTTTGCATGCATGAACTGCGAAAAGTTCTCAATAACAGTCAGCGGAACAGGATCATTGCGTTGTTCAGCATTTTCCTGGTAGTGATGACGGGATACCGCCTGTATTTGTTTATGTTTTTTTAACGTGACGGGAAACGCAGGAAGATAAAACAATCCTCCTTTTGGTGTAACTGAAAATGGTTATTTGTAGATAATCCTGGTTCTTCCTTTAATGGCTCCATCCCGGTCGGAGATGGTCAGAATATACAAACCGGGGGCATGACCGTCCCGGTTGAGGATAAACTGATTTGAAGATGCTTTGCCTGAAAAAACCTTGATCCCTGAATAGGTATAGAGTGTGAAATTCCAGGAATCATCCGGGTTAAAACCATAAAGCGTAACCTGCACCTCCGTTTCGGCTGGGTTTGGCACGACCTTGATCCAGGTTTCTACCTCTGCCTTTTTGCTTTCTGTACTTAACAGTGTGAAACAATCGGTGGTAATGGGAGTTCCCCACGAAATCGCCCCCTTTTTATAGTAAACCAGGTTTTCTTCCATTTGCGCATAGTAAGGCGGATCGGCCTGGTACCAGTACGATCTTGTCTTGCCCAGCCCTTCGGTGTAGTTCCCGGTCGATATCGTCCAGCTATATCCATTGCCCGTTCTCCAGCAGGTATCGCCGCCATACCATGCCCGGGTGAACTGAAAACCACTCCAACTGATTCCCTTCTGCCTGCGTTCGGGAAAGTACTGGGTTGAAAACCAATAATCATCCGCGGAATAGCCGTTACGAATAAACTCGCCCGGCAGCCTGGAGAGCCAGGTATTTTGCGGATTTTCAAGGAAACTGAACGTTACCGCAACCGTGTCGTGAACCGTAGTATAATTGGGGTAGGTAGCAGACATCAGCTGTTGACAATGTTCCATGGAATATTTCACAGAGTCTGAACCGTAATCGGTACGGGTAATGACCTTCATGATTTTTTTCCATCCCGCCGTAGTAGCCCATCCCGAGTAATGAAATTCATCCCCGACCTGGTAATCATAGATTTCGGGCCATGCCAGGTTCTGAATACCGGAAGCCGGAACACTTTTCCCTGCAAGTGTGTAAAAGGTCGTATCGCCGGGAACCGAAAACACATCAAGCATTCGCGAAAGCCCCCAATGCTGGCTGAGACGGATGGATTTTTGATTTAGCGGGTGTGCAATGCTGTTGTTCCCGGCATCTTTTGCCTGAAGGGTGATAACTTTTACGGCATCCGTAGCTCCGAGAACACTGTCGGAAATGACTGCAGTCACTTTTGCCTCAAGGTACCCGTTTGCGGCAAGGGGACAAAACCGCCACGATTGATTTAAGGTTGCCTGTGTATTGATCTTTATCGTATCATTGTTCCGGTTGAACAGGTAAAACCAGCCGGATTGGGTTTTGTAAATTTTCCTTCCGAGAATGGAACCGCTTGTTGTATCCAGACAACCGGTATCAGCAAGGGTGCGTATTGCCCGGTAGGAGAAAAACAGGGTATCTCCACCCCCGGCCGGGAGGATGGAATCGCTCCTGAATGCCATGAAATAATTATCCGGGCTTCTGTAAAACGTGATGCCGGGTGTGCAAATATTCTGGTAATTCTGCGCAACCAGGATATTGATCCAGAAAAAAAACAACGGAAATAACAGTTTCTTCATCCTGTCAGTTTTGCAAAATGTAAAGTTATTATAAAAGTCAAGGACTGACATTTATTTAATACTATTTCAAGGTAACGTTTTTGAAACATTCAAAAACGTAAAAGGTTCTATTCCAGCAAGTTTTACAGTTTTACAAATTATCTGCTCAGTTCATTATTGATGGAAATGAAACTATTGAATACATCATCATATTTTAATGAAGAATGAGTTTCAATAATTTGGTTTATTAACAGGTTATTTTCATTTTTAGAAATTTCGGTCCGGAGAATGCCAATAAATCCGGACAATATCTCTGGGTTTGCTTTGAGAATTTCTTTCATGTCACGTCCTAATAATGAAGCCCCAGCTGTTATAGTGGAAAAATCACCAACCTCATAAAGATCGTAATTCTCTGTCGCGGCTCTTTCTTCATTAATTTCAAGGTAATTGGCAATAATAAATGCCATGTCTTCTGCATCCCGGGTAGTTTCATAATGCCGGTCATGCCAAGCATTCAGTTTGAGAATAAATATTCCGGGTAATGTAGCCACATAAAGTGTAAGTGTATCATCAATAACGACTTCAATGGTGCGATTTAAAACTTCTGTGAAGCCAGCTACCGACATTGCCAGGGTTTCTTCAGGTGGCCAATAGATGTTATGAATGTCACTTGATATATTGTAACTCATTTTCCAGAATCATTTTTGCTGTTTCTACATTCCGGTCACTTCCGCTGCTCATCAGGTCGGCATAGATTAACACTGGGGGCAATCCATTATAGGCTTTTGGGTTCCAGAAGAGTTCCAATATTTCCACATTCCCGCTTTCATCCGGAATCAACTTAACATCCTTAAAACTTTGCCAATTACAGTCCGTATATATAGTGAATACTCCCGGATGCAGATATCCGGTGAGTAGATTTGCCCCCGGTTCTCCACCCCAGAATGCAAAACCATTGGGTTGTAAAAGGTTTAGTTCCTTCCAATTGTTATATGCTTCCGGATTAATGAAGCGCATTTTTTTCTTGAGCAACCGCGGCCGTAAAACATCATGGTAGCCAATAATCCAACGATTAAGTAGTTCGATGGTGTTTTTAAGCTTCTTGGTTTGCTTCGTTTTAATGAGGAAATTCTGTTCGATCAGCCCCTGCATGACTGTCCCCACAGAACCTAATGAGATATTTGCCATTTCTGCAAGTTCCCGGTAGGGGAGTTGGGTTTTTTCAGGGTCAACTAAAAACTGAAAAATAAGTCTGATCCCGGCTTCCTGGAATGTTCTGTGTGAATGAGCCCTGACAAAACGTTCTACTTTTTTGCCCTCTATCTGGAGAAATAAATCATGCTGTCTGATGTTACAGTTTCCGGAAACATCTAAATAATATACTCCTTCTGCTATATACTCCTTTGCTATCTCTGTTGGAATATATTTCGTTATCAATAATACTGGAAGATTATTGTCCTTGGATATTTTCTTGAGACTGGCCAGAATGAGTCCTTTATTCCCCTTCGTTACCTCCGATTTAACCTCAAATGCAAAAGTCTTGCTGCCAATCACCAATAATCCTTCATCCTCTGAGCTGCCGCTTTTTACGATAGCTTGAATCTTTGTATACCTGAATAAGCTGTTAATGGCCTCAAACAGTATATCTTTTTTATTTTCCATAATCTTAAATGTTCAGATTAAGCTTGTGTTCATTGTAAATGAACATGCTAAAATAATGAACAATAGTAAAAGAAAAAAATATCAAAAGATATTTTTCGAAAAAATATACATCTTTATGAGCATATGTGTTAAGAAGCAATCGACTTAGAGACAGGCTAATATTACTTGTTTTGTTATTGCAGGGCCTGATCGCAAATAAAAACAAAGAAGGCGGCCTTTTTAGCCGCCCTCTTTCATTATAAATAATTCCGGCCTATTTGCTCACGATGATCTTCCGGACCGTCTGTGACCGGGAATTCAGGATCACGAGGGTATAAACGCCGTCGGGGACCGGCCGGAGGTCAATGGCCTTCTCTCTTGTTCCGTTCACCCAGATTCCGATATATTCATGGGTCATGACACCGACCGAGTTAAACACCCGGATGGAGTATGCATCGGGTACCGGGGCGGGCATGGTGACCGTGAACCTCCCGTCGTTGGGCACCGGGAAGATGTTGAAGTTGCCCGACTTCAGTTCCTGCTGGCCGGTTACGACAACCCATACCTGGTTCGATACCGGCGATGAACAACCGTAAAGCGTCACCATGCAGGTGTAGTAGCCAGTGTTGTTCGATACCGTGTAGGTCTGGCCGGTGGCGCCCGCGATCGCGGTGCCTTCATAGTACCACTGGTTGCCTGCCGGGGCGCTGCTGGTCAGCACATTGCCGGAAACAGTCACAACCGGGGCA
>CAZPWZ010000036.1:0-11918 GCA_964590675.1 uncultured Draconibacterium sp. | reverse complement strand
GAAAATAATCAGGATTGATGCGGTGAAAACCAGCATCATGCTTAGTTTTTTTGCCATGGTGTTGATATTTGGTTGTATTGTGCGAAATTAAGGAAAAATGAAATGTAATTATTCATATGGAACCTTTTGATTTGATCAGAATATTTCACTAAGTTTGACAAAAAATATTTAGTAACATAAACACAATTAAAAACTTAAACCAAATCGCCATGAACAATGTCATTATTCTGATCGTCATCGGAGCAGTTATTTTGCTTTTTTTCTCAGGAATTCGGATAGTTCGGCCAACCCATCGCGGACTAATTGAAAGGTTTGGAAAATACAACCGGTTTGCCAATCCGGGGTTCCATTGGATTATTCCGGGGATCGACCTGATGTATCAGGTGAACATAACCGAAAAAATGATCAATGCAGAGCCCCAGGAAATCATTACCAATGACAATTTAAATGCGAAGGTTGATGCCCAGGTGTATTTTAAGATCACCAATGATGAGGAAAGTGTTAAAAATTCGCAATACAACGTGAACAACATCGAATACCAGATCGTAAACCTTGCCCGCACGACCCTCCGTAACATCATTGGTACGATGACACTGAAGTCGGCCAACAGTGAACGTGGAAAAATCAACAAGGAGCTCCATGGGACACTGCTTGATGAAACAAAAAGCTGGGGCATTCAGATCATACGTACCGAGTTGAAGGAAATTGATCCGCCCAAGGATGTGCAGGAGACCATGAACAAGATTGTAAAGGCGGAGAACGAGAAAATTGCGGCAGTTGACTATGCAACCGCAGCCGAAACCAAAGCTGATGGCGAAAAACGGGCGGAGATCAGGCGTGCCGAGGGTGTCAAGCAGGGTCAGATATTAAGGGCCGAAGGTGAAGCACAGGCCATTGCCCTTGTCAATGAAGCGGCCGAGAAATATTTCATCGGGAACGCCCAGGTTTTGCGGAAAATTCAGGCCCTTGAAACATCGTTGAAAGACAATTCGAAAATTGTGGTGCCCGCCGGTTCCGACCTGGTTAATGTACTTGGCGACATGGCTGGAATTATTCCGATAAGGGACAAGCCCGATACGAAGTATGCTCCTGTATAAAAACAGCGAATCATACGCTGTAGCACCTTTGCCTGTGGGGATTTAATTGCTGTCCTGGAAAAAATCAAAGGGTGATCTTCGGGATAATCAGGTTTAACAGTAGTTTTACCGATTCATCAATGGATAGCAGATCGGTCCGGATTTCGAGGTCGACATGCTGTGGCGACTCGAAAGGGGAGGTTATCCCGGTAAATTCTTTGATCTCCCCACGGCGGGCCCGCGAATATAATCCTTTAATGTCGCGTGCCTCGCAAACATTTAATGGGGCATTGACGTATACCTCAATAAAATCCTCCTTACCGATGATATCCCGTGCCATCTTCCGAATATCCTCGGTGGGGCTGATAAAGCAATTGATGGTGATTACCCCGCAATTCACAAATAGTTTCGATATTTCTGCGATGCGGCGAATGTTTTCATACCGGTCCTGGTCTGAAAATCCAAGGTTGTTGTTGATTCCTGTCCGTACATTATCGCCGTCGAGCACCTGGGTGAAAAAATGGCGATTGACCAATTCTATTTCAAGATATTTGGCAATAGTGGTTTTCCCTGCTCCTGAGAGGCCGGTGAGCCAGATCACCTTTGATCTTTGGTTTAACTGTTTCTGTTTTTCTTCACGACCCCGGATTTCATGATGTACAGGGAATAGGTTTTTGCTTGATGTGGTCACGGTAGTTTTACTATTTTGAGTTCAGCGGGTGCAAAGGTAATTTTTATCACGATTAATTCACTTTGCAAATCCAAATTCCCGGGTCATCAATACTTTTATGGAAATAGACCTTTCAACGGGTTATTTTTTTATTTTTTTCTCCGTTGCATTGAGTTCACCCTCCAGTTCCTTCATCCAAACCTCTTCATTGTCGATAAACTCAGTTTTCCAATTCTTCTCGGCATAAACGAAATTGAATCGCACTTCATCGTCCGTCGGTTTCAGGTTTACAGAAACCAGCCAAAAGTACAGGGTTTTTGGTTTGAAGAGTTCTGATCCAACGATGACAGTAGTGTCAGCGTGCAGCTTCGAATAGATCTCCTTCACCCCGTTTTCATAAATTTTAAGATATTTTGATGTATTTCCCGGGGTAGGGTGCCAGGAAAACCGGATAATATCGGATGAAATTACCGAAGAATCGGAAGGGAGGATCATATCTGTAGATTCAAAACTCTTCCGGGTCCTGTAAACTGCTCCTTTAATAACCATTGCGGTAAGCGGCTCCTCCTTTTCCATAATGGATTGCGCGACATACCTTAAATATTCGGTTGTCAGGGTAGTCTGGTTCTTCTGGCAGGTTGTCCTGATATTTCCATATGAATATGTTCCGGGGATTCCTATCCTCAAAGCTTTTTCAGTTCCACTTAGAAGGATCACATATCCATCATGGGAAACATTTAACAAGGATTGGTCGTTCAGACGTTTGTTTTTCAGTAAATTTCCCTTGATTGAACCGGGTTGCAGGGTCACATCCCCTTTTGTCCGGTAAATAATGAATTCATCGCATTGAGAAAAAACAACCGGGGAGATGCATAACAGGATGAGGGAGGTCAGTATCTTATGCTGCATGTTGTTGTTTTTTTGGAAGGAAAATGCTGTGAATTGCAATGTGGCGGCTTATTAACAGTAATACTCTTTCGTAGTAGGTCAGGAATGTTTTGTATAATATTACGGGTGCAAGAAAATAGGCAGAATGAATACTGTAATTGCAATATTTATAGAGCAGGAAGAAAATATATACAATCACCATGTTCAGAAATAGCAGGAACACGGGAAAAGTGACATTGAAAAGGAGTGGATTGCTTGCATTGAACCAGGTAATGAAAACAACAAAGAAGTAGCACGTAATAAAAGCAAGAAGAATACTAAGCCAGGCCGGCATTGAATTAATGTAATCCCTGGCCAGTATCATATGAATAATATTAGCGTGGATAACCACTCCATGCATATCAGGCAATGATCGGCCTGCAAGGGTTTTGTTCATAGGTGTATAATAAATATCTTCAAGGTCCGGCCGTGACGTAAACGATTCGCCCATATACCCCATGAGCACAATTTTACCCTTGATTGATTCCAGGTCGGCAAGGGTATCCAAAATTTCATCAGCATCGAAACAGGTAAATGCCTGTCTATTCCCAAAAAAGTGAATGATCTCCCTTTTTTTGTTTCGGTCTGTGAGTTTCTGAACTGCCCCGGGATCGAATTTTTTTGCCACTTCCACTGCCCATGCATACATGGATCTGCCCTTGATCACTTCCGACGGGCTGAAATAACGCACCGTGGAGGTTTCCATATCCGAACCGCCCAGATTTACGAAGCCGGTGGAATGGATGTTGAACCAGGGGGCGGACATTTCAAGTTTGTCGAATTTCCCGTCCAGCTCCCCCGTCCCGGTCAGATAGCTGGCAAGTACAATATCACTCCGGCTTATTTGTACTTTAAGCATTGCATCCATGGCTGAATCCCTGCGGCCTGAGAAGAAACCGTCAAATCCGATCACCTTGGGCTTGTGTTTCCGGATAATCCTTATCTGTTCAGCAATTTTGGCACGATTAAGGCGGCCAATGTTTACCAATACGATGTTTGTATCAAGCGCATCCTGGTCAGTATTTAACTTTGAATATAGCAAATCACTGAAATTGAAGTCGGTGAGCGCTTTAGTTATCGGATCAAAAAAGGTAAGGTTAAAGGTTATCAGGCCAAGCAGCGTCACTGTAATAAAAAGGGACATGGTGACGAAAAGATAATCGGCTTTAAACCAGGAGCGATAAAAAGAAGGCACTGATACCATCTTGTGGGGTTTTAGGTGATCATCCACCGAAATTAGAAAAAAAAACTTTCGGATGCGACTTTTACTTTAAACAGTTTTTTTTGCTTTTTGCGCGTTACATCATTACATTTGTGTAAATAATAATCTCCGTTAACGAGGAAGTATCAGCATGAAAATCCAATTTAAAACACATATCATGAAAAAAAATTACATCCTTATCCTTGCAATGGTATTCAGCACTACCTTGGCAACTGCACAGAAAACAGAGAAAGAACTTAAAAATGATGTAAAAGAAAATGCCTCCAAACAGGCCCGTCAGGAAGCAAAAACGCTCACAAAGCAAGGCTGGAAGACGAATCCCGGGGCTTATCCGCTGGATAAACTGCTGGAAGATTCCTGGATGAAGCAGTACCAGACTGATGAAAATGGTCAACCGGCATATTATACAGCAGACGGTAATGGCGTGGCGGAAACCAAATCGGTGGCGGAGGCCCAGGCCATTGAAATGGCCAAGCTGCAGCTTGCAGGTTTAATAGAGTCCAATATTGCCTCGATTGTTAAAACAAATATTGCAAATACGCAGGAGGCAGCACAAGATGCCACATCTGTGAACGAACTGGTGCAATCCTCAAAAAACATTATTGCCCAGCAACTGGGATATGTTAATCCTGGCTTCAAAATATATCGTGACCTGGAGAACAAAAAGATCGAGGTGCAGGTTCGTGTGTTTTACGAGGCAAATCAGAGTTTGGCGATTGCGAAAAAGGCTATTCGCAAGGAACTGAAGGAAAAGCTCAATAAAACCGATGAACAGGTTGACAAATTATTGCAGGATGTTTCAAAATAACCCCCAGTCATGAATATCAGGATGAAGATGCTGATACTCCTGTTCTCGGCAGGAATCAGTTGTTTTGGCCAGGTCGATTCCACATTCGGTGATATTGAAAAGTCAATGCAGGCGGAATTGGATGCCTTTATCCGACAAAATGAACAGGAGATGGAGGAGTACCAGGATGAAATTGACAAGGAGTTTTCCGACTATCTCCGGAAGAACTGGGAAGAATTCCGCCTTTTCTCAGGGATCAGGCCTGATACGATTCCTAAGCCAAAAGCAATTCCAAAATATAACCCCGCCATACCCAGGTTAAAGCCCGGACAAACTCCCAATGAAATACAACTGCAACCTGGAACCGGGATGCCAGTACCGGTTTTCATGCCTGTGCCAAATACCCCCACGGTGATAAAACCAGAACAGGAAGAACCAATCGTCCAGCCGGTAAAGACAACACTGGATTTTTATGGGACGATGCTTGATATCTCCTACGATCCTAAACTTTTGGGAAACTTGCCGGAAGAGATTCACAACACAACCATCGCCAATTTCTGGGACAGGATCAACAAGGTAAACTATGCGGGATTGATCAGGATGCTCAATGATTGCAGGATAAAAATGAACCTGAACGACTGGGGGTATTATATGCTCATAAAAAAGACCACCGAGCAGATAAGCCCTTCAAAAAACTATTCAAAACTGCTGAGCTGGTTCTTACTTACCAAATCGGGCTACCGCATCAGGGTGGCATATGCTGAAAACCAGATCGCACTGATGTTTCCATCCTCAAATACCATTTATGGATTGCGTTACTTTACCATTAACCAGGTGAAGTTCTATGCTCCTGAATTTGCTCCGAATCAGATTTATACTTATGAAAAGGATTTTCCCGGCGCGTCGAAGGTGTTCGACCTGAATGTTTACCATGCCCTTAACATAGGTGACCGGGTTGCTGAACGCCCGTTCGACCTGTCCTTTAAAAACAAGGATTACAAATTCACCATAAAATATAATATGAATGCCATCGATTTCTACAAGGATTTTCCACTCTGCGAATTGAATATTTATTTTGATGCAGTGGTAACTCCTACGGCCAAGGAATCGATTCTCGAAGTGCTCAAACCCCACCTTGATGGTCTTTCCGCGCCCGATGCTGTTGATTTCCTGCTCAATTTCGTTCAGAACGGGTTTTCATACAAAACGGACCAGGATCAATTCAATGGCGCCGAAAAATTCTTTTTTCCCGAGGAAGATTTGTATTATGCCCATTCCGATTGTGATGACCGCGCCGTGTTTTTTGCTTACCTGGTTAAGGAGCTATTGGGATTCAAGGTAGTTGGTGTAGTGTACCCTGGGCATGTGGCCACCGCCGTCAGGTTTCCATCAGACGAAGCAGGTGATTTTGTTATGTATAAGGGAGATAAATATCTAATTGCTGACCCAACTTACGTGAATGCTCCATTCGGGCTAACCATGCCAGGAATGGTCAATTCGAAGGCCCAGATTATTGAATTGACGAACCAGCAGAACAGGGATGAGAAGCTGGCTTCAGTCTGGGAAAAAACCATCGCCGGGGGCGGGATGAAGGGCGATAATCGCCAAAACTATTGCATGGATGCAGAAGGAAACCTTTATTTAACCGGTTATTTTCGCTCAACAGCTCAGTTTGGCGGTGCAACCCTGACCTCGGGAAATGGGCGTAATGATGCGTTTATAGCAAAGTTCAATGCTGCAGGAAATCCGGTTTGGGCCATCTCGGGTGGTAGCGACGGGAACAGCATTGGCTACAACATCGCCATCGATCAAAAAGGGAATATTTACCTGAGCGGTATCTTTGAAAAAAATATCTCCTTTGCCCGGGTCATGACCCTGGCCGATGCAGGTACAAGGGTTTTTATTGCCAGGTTTGATGGCGATGGTCGCCTGATGTGGCTTAACCAGGTTATACAGGATTCTGCTTCACAGGCGGGAGATTATTTATTTACCTCCTCTTTCACAGCCGCTGGCAAGCTGGTTTCAAACAGGCAATTTCCCCCGGACGCTAGTTTTACGGACTGGGGTTTATCACTCGATGACCAGGGAAACGTTTACTATACCGGCTCCCATAATGCAACAACCGGGATGAAGGTTGATGAGATCAAGCTGAGTTCCGGAACCAGTTTTAATGTCGTTGAAACGCTTCGCACGGAAATTGAAAAACAGGTTTCAGAAAATTGCGAACCAACGATAGCAGGATTGTTTGGTGCGTTCGCCTTGATGAAATACAACAGGATCAGTATAACGGGGAGGGACATTCAGCAAGCCTTTGAAAAATACAATCCCCGTTTCAAAGAATATGCTCCTTTGATATTTGAACGCCTGGGTAAATTAAAGCTGATTAAAAATGAAGATGGAATTGTGACCATCACAACAGACCAGGAGAAACCGGTTGTGATTGACAAACTCAAAATCCAGAATGATACACGCCTAAAAGTTACGCCCCTTCAAACCGGTGATTCACGCGTCGATATTTTGAATGGGGTAAAAGTGGGCAAGGCGTTTATTTGGTTTCCCCTTAACTATGTTAAGCTTTACAGGACGAGCGGGAATGTGCTGTTTGATTATGACTCTGACCACAGCCAGATCAATATGAATATGAAAAAGGATATCCTGATGTGATCACCGCCTGATGATCACTGTGGCTGTTTTATCCTCGTGGATATCAATTTCTGTTTCGAATACCTTGGTTCCTTTAAAAGTCAGGCGGCGCTTGCCGACAGGAATATTGAACAGTTGGGTCTGTGTTCTTTCCACAACGGTTTGGTATAAAACATCATCAATGTATAGATCTCCCGTATATTCGGCCAGAACCAGGAGCTCACCGTACTGGATGGCAGGTTTAACGTTGGCTTTAATGACAGATTCAGGCATAGCTGGTCGTTCAGCCGGGTTATTTGCCTTTTTTTCAGGATATTGTCCCGAACGTACCGGTTCTTTGACAACAGGTTTCCCTGCATAACTGTCACCATCCGCTGAAGGAACTACAAAAATGAAATCCCCTTTATCCAGGTTGGGATTTCTGATCTTACCATACTGCGGATGCTGTGTCTCATTTGAATAATTTGTAACGGATTTCTGGAGGAATTCACCTAACTCAGTCCCGGTAACGTAGCCATCACGATCCCGGTCGGCTTCACCTTCAATGGCAACCAGGAATTGCCGGCAAAATATGCTTTCATCAGGAACCTGCTCTTCAGCAGTCCCGCTGGTAATAAACTGGCGAACGGGGAGCAGGGTTTTCTGGCTTACAGGGGACGGGAGCGTGATACTGGTGGCGAAAAGTGAACCTGAAAAGCAGGCATCAAAGATGAACAAGGCATGCCTGGATCGGATCCTTTTTGCATAGTTTTCAATCTGGGTCATCTCCATCGCCATGTTCTGAAATTCGGATTGATTCTTTGCGGGATTTGGCGCATCTACAGGCACAATATAACCCAATTCTTCCCCTAAGGATGTCTTGAGTGTATACCCATGACCGGCAAAATAAAATAGAAGCCTGTTGTTGTCTCCCTGGCCATAAGTATTGATGAACGAGTTGAATGCGTCTTTCATCTCCCGGAGATCAACATCGAGCTTAAGGATCACTTTAAATCCCTGGTTTTCGAGTTTTTGCTTGATATTTGCCATATCCATGCTTACCCCCATCAGGGCAGGCAACCCATTGGCATAGTTTGATATCCCGATCAGCAGTGCGAAACTACCGTCATAAAGAGGAGTAGGGGTGTTATTCAGTCTGATTGTGGTGGGTTGATACCCTAGCTGTGCGAATGCTGCAATACAAGTGATTGAGGTTAGAACCACGCAAATGAAAATTCTTATTATCCGCATGACTTAAATTTATGCATTGATACCCTTGAATTGAAGCGTGTTACTGAGGCAATGTTGTAAGGTCCAGCCGCTTCTCAGTGATGAAATCCAATTGTCCGACTGCTTTCATCCCCCTTACATTTGCCAGGATGGAACCGATATCATCGACGATCAGCCTGTAGCCATCCTTAATGTTGACTGTAAGCTGTTTGAATGGGCCAGATTGCGCAATAAGCTGAATGGTTTCCGATCCATAGGGGGCGTCGCAAACGAACTGGTCAGGCAACAAAATGGACTTCCCAATCTTATCATCACTTATAAACCTGTTGTCAAGTAATAGCGTTCTGGTGCCATCCGAAAAGTAGTAAATCAGGCGGATATAACAAGGCTGGCTTACACGGATGTAGACCCTCATGGTATCGCCTTGTTTAAAGATTGGATTATCCTTTCCCCGGTTGGTCCAAAGCTCCGCAATCATCCCCTGGCCAACGATCTCATTTTCTGCAAATTGCTTCTGCCTGGTAACTGCCTGCTGATAATTGTCAGCAAGATACTTCACTGAATTATCGTCACACCATTTTTTCGGAAGCAATTCTTCGACACCTGCGATGGTGCTGTTTGTTTTTAAACTCCGCAGATTGCCCACAATCTTCAGGTTTTCCCCCTCTTCCCAGTAGGTCCCGGAAAACAATAGCCCTGCCGGTTCCGAAATGGATGTCTCATTGCCATAATTTGAGGCGGATACAATGGTAAAACCACGCCGGACCATTTTTTGTTCAAGGCATGAAGCCAGTCTTGAGGAAAATTCACTGCCCGCGCGGGAATCCCTGTAGGTGAATGAGCCAAGTGCAATACTGGCAGGGAAATTCAATCCCTCTAACTGCTGCCAGATTCCATCGGACATTAATATGCAGACATCATCGATCGTATGAATCCGTTCTTTTCGCAGGTTGGCGATGGATTTGCTGATTCTCAGCTCATTATCTTCTGTCTCCGGAGGCATGGGCTCCTTGCCTATGGCAACCAGCATGGCTTCATTTTGCTCGATCTCCCTGATAATGGGGAAGCACTGGTAATATGATTTCAGAGCTTGTTCAAGGTTCCCGGCATTGGAATAAGCATCGGCCGCATCAATTTTCCTTTTCAACAGACCTGATTTTTCAACGATGTCAGCTTTACATGCCCTGATCAGTTCAGCAATGCGTACATATGCAAAAACGTAGATGATCTTTTTCTTTTCATCGTACCAGTTCTCGGTTTTCAAACCTGAAAATTTTGCCTCGGAAAATGACACGCTGGCCTGCTTGAATTGCTCGAGACTTTTTGAGTTCAGGTTTTCAAGGTTGAGTGTTGCTGAACTTTTAATGTTTACACTGATGGATTCAACAAGCTGGGCTTTGGCTATTCCGAGGTGTTTCTGCCTCAATTCGTCGATACTCTCCGTTTTCCTGAGTACTTCAGAAGAAAAACCTGTTAAGTATAACCCTTCCGGGTAAAGGGTTTTTCGTTGAATTGGGTCTGTCCAGTCGGGATTTTGAGAAATGCCGACATTATAAAACAAAAATAAGAATGCAAATGCCAGTATTTGTTTCATCCTGTGGGATTATTCCTCGCGAACAACACGGAATCCAACATCATTGTATTTGGAGGAAGGGCGCACGAACTTCCTGTTGGTCACTTTCAGTTCCTTTACATTGAATTTCCAGCTACCGCCTCTTATCACTCTTGCATCACCGGATGGAGGGCCTTTAGGATTGTCGCGCGGGCTTGATTTGTAATATCTTTCCTTGAACCAATCGGAACACCATTCATAGATATTGCCACTCATATCATAAATCCCAAGCTCATTGGGTTGTTTTTTCCCGACAGCGTGTGTGGACTTGTTTGCGTTTTTATCAAACCAGCCGATGCTGCCTGTGCTGTTGCCACCGGCATAGGGGTATGCCATGCTTTTGTTGCCTCCCCTTGCAGCATATTCCCATTCAGCTTCCGTTGGCAGACGATAGTGCTTTCCGGTTTTTTCGCTGAGCCGTTTCAGGAATACCGTTGCTTCATCGTAACTTACTTTCTCAACAGGGCATTCTGCGCAGTTGTTAAAAGCACTTGGATTAGATCCCATGATTTCACGCCATTCCCTTTGCGTGACCTCATACTTGCCGATATAAAAGCTGTTTACTGATACGGGATGGACAAATGATTCCATTGGTTCACCCTTGCGGTCACCCATCTGGAAAGTGCCTCCTTCGACATAAACGAGGGGAATTATTTCACTGGGATCCAGGATAATATCTTTGGGTTTGTTGATTGGTTGTTTATCAATGGGTTCTGGATTCTTCCGTGTTGCACTGGATGCAGGAGGCTGTTTTGGCTTTGTTTCTTCCGCTTTGACAATTGTGGCAGAAGAATGACTGGAGGAAGCACTCATGTTCTGAGGAAACACGAAATCTCCTTTATCGAGGTTTGGGCTTCTGATCTTGCCGTACTGCGGGTGCTGTGAATTTTTGGAGTAATTGACCACGGAGGTCTGGAGGAAATCACCAAGTTCACTTCCGGTTACATAGGAGTCATTATCAAGATCAGCTTCCCCATTTATAGCCCTGACAAACTGTTCACCGAAAACACTTTTATCCGGAACCACCTCATCGGCGCCACCGCTGGTGATAAATTGCCTGACCGGTAAGGTTGTCTTATAATTGATAATTGCAGGAACCGCCCTGGTATTTGTAAAAAGTGATCCGGAAAAACAGGCATCGAAAATAAACATGGCATGTTTTGCCTGCAATCGCCTGGCATAAATTTCAATCTGTGCCATTTCCATTGACTGGCTTTGAAACTGTGCCAGGTCATAATTTGGGTTGGGCGCATCAACGGGGACGATATACCCTAGTTCTTCTCCGTAACTTGTTTTTACTGTGAATCCATGACCGGCAAAATAAAATAGTAACCGGTTGTCGATTGCTTGTCCGCAGCGGGTGATAAAATCAGTGAATGCTTTATCAAGGGCGTTTTTATCGGGATTCATTACCACGTCGACGATGAATCCGTTGGCTTCCAAGGCGGTTTTTACCGTGGCCACTTCCTCCCTGACGCCTGGCAATTGCGACCACCCGTTGGTATAATCCGCGACGCCGATGATAAGGGCATAGCTGTTTTGGTAAAGTGTGGTGGGCTTGCCGTCAATGGGAAGTTCAATGGGTTTCATCCCACGATTCTGGGCGACCAGGTTGAAACCCAGCAGGCAGAGGATACAGATGCGAACGATCGTTCCAGCCATGTTTTATGGTTAAAATCCTTCAAATATACTAAAACCATGAAACGATACAAAGCCTTACATGCTGTTTTTTTTAATCGGGGTCAATTTTGATGGTAATTTTAAAAAAAAAG